>JBAYAV010000033.1:0-15349 GCA_041669565.1 Lentisphaeria bacterium | reverse complement strand
TTTACATTTGCCTAATTCTCGTGAATGCTTTTTGTGCCGCCAACCTCGTCACATACCTAAGGGTATGCTCCTCGTTGTCGGCCCCAAAATCAAATCACGATTTTTTCGGCAAATTGTCAAGTTATTTTTTTTACAGCCCCTTATGAGATTCATCTTGAATATTCATGCCGCGCATTCTTATTCGAATTTGACAAAAGGATGAATCCCGTTTACGGGGGAACCTCAATCAATATTTCAGTTTTCCACGAAAAGAATTATTTTACACGAAGAACAAGTGTTTCAACCGGTTTTAGATGGAACGAAAACAAGCCCTTTTTGCTTTGATATTTCCAGGCAGAATCGAAAAAGTTTTCCGCCTGATCCGCATTCCATTTCAAATCAACAGTCGCTTTAGTATCCGGTGAAATATTAACCAAAAGAATGATCGTTTCTCCCTGATAACTAAAACTACATGCTTTTACATAATTTGTTGAAAAATGCGCATCCACTTTTTGTTCTTTCCCATCAGAAAGAACAGGCTCTAATCTTCGAAACATAGAAACAATAGCACGATAATACCCCTGAAGTTCTAAATCCGTCAAAAAACTTTTGCGTGATTCTCCCCATGAATAGGCAAGAAGACAATGAGAACCATTTATTCGATCCAGAATAAAGGTCGCACGCACCTGATTAAATGTCGGCATAGCCAGTGTATTAAAATTAAACATCTGCAAATAAGAATCAAAGGGTGCTGTCGGAAACGCCTTCAATAAAACCATCGTTCGCTTTTCATTTTCTAGTAAAGACGTCCCCGGAAAAGGATAAACGTCAAAAGAAGCAATATCAGAACACGAGGCATAATCCTGAAACGACCTGGAACTACACAAATTAACATCAATAATATGGTTCGGGTCTTCCTCTTTGATCATTTTATAAATTTTAAGCATCATTTCTGGGGAATATTTTTTAACCTCGGGTTCATCTAAAGTCCATGACAGCAATGCCGGATGGCTCTTCACTCCACGAACAAGCTTGCGTATTTCGTCATAATTGACCGGCATCTTTTTATAAGTGCTTAAGACAATTCCAGCCCGCCCATAACAATTGTGCTTTGCCAGAAAATCCAGATGTTCACGATAGGCAACAATGGCACTCTTTACAAATTCGTCATCCTTATTATCCCATTGCGGGCCTCGCCAATACCAGACACCAAACACATCCTGTCCAAATTGTTTTTGCATCGTGTCAATATAAGTGTCTACGTCCGGCTTACAATAGTCGCGATGATGACTTAATAATCCCCATGTCGGAGCCATCGACGCTGCAATAGACGAGTAATTTTTGCCATTAATCTGCCGTTGTCTATGGGGGCCGGTCCCACTCTTTATAATTGCTTCATGTTTCGGCGTCACGCTTTTTCGAGATTCGATCCGCCAAATTTCTTTTTCCTTCGTACATAACGGCTTCCCATTTACCATCAGGACAGCCTGAAAAAGGTAAATGCCCTCCGGCAGTGTCTGGAGTTTCAACGAATAATCCAGCGTTCCACTTCCTTCTACTTTCCTGGTATCCGTAAAATAGATTGTCTCTCCCCGAATTAGTTTTGCAACAATCGTTGAATCTTTCAGCACATCTTTATACACCAGCATCATTTTCTCGTTTTTAAGATCGAGAGTTCGCCAATGATACGTTGTATTTCTCATCCGATCCGTTTCGTTCAACAAATCACCCTTGACAACCATATAGGCACACTCGGTCGGAATATCCGTAAAAGTAGCGGCCGCGTAAAAAGGCTTGATCTCAATCGGATCAATTTTTTTATCAAATTTCTCAATTGAAATATGATCCCACCACGACGAGCCAACGCCCTTATTTTCAGTGCGAAGATAGAGTTGAATGCCATGGGTATTCGCCGCCGTTTTGAACTCCATTTCATAATCTTTCCATTCCGTAATATTTAAAGGGATCGCTTTCCAATGCCTAGCATACCAGACGACTTTGCGTTCCGTGGCACTGCGGCTCTCAATCAGACCAAATTTCGATTCGCCATTTTTGATGTCATTTTTCTGGCGCACCTTCATTTTATACCATGTATCCGGCTGGACCTCAATCACTTTTGGAGCTATTGCCTCAACAACATCAGACGTTTGTTTTTCTGAGTAAGCCAAATGAGCGCTGTACGCCCCTTCTCCGGGATTCTCGGAAACAATATTTACGGTTCGAAACTGATTTGTCTTCAAATTTTCAAAATTTTCAAAAAAAATCGGTTGGGCAAACACGGCCTGCACCAACAGCAAAAACAGTCCCACCATTCCGACAGGAAAATACAATGCGAACAGCCCATTTTTTCTTTTAAGATTTATCTTCATAGACACTCTCCTTTTTTAAACAACTTTATGCATTACAACTTTATCCGACTTTCTGTCATTAGAAATCGTCCCAAAGCACCACAAAATTTACATTGATTGGAGGAATGACCGAAACGTTCCCCAATTCAGACGAGTTTTTTTACCGATTTCAGTATAACAATTCGTTCCTTTTTTTTATATAAACAGAACTACGCAAGCCATCGAATTCTTTCGCTTTTTTCCACAAAAGGCGAATGGAATTACTTCCGGGACAGCAATATCCGCAGATCGCTACTACTTGATTCATGACATCATAAATTTTCTGCCCATTAATCTGCGTTTGATCAACTTCTTTACCATTAATAAAAACCTGACAATCCCCCGCGAAAGTATCTTTTTCAAAAACCAGCTGCAGCTTCGAATCGCAATCTTCTTTTGATACTATAAAATCAGCGGAAAATGTCATCGTTACGGGAAAAACAGACGGCACATCCAACGCAATATCAAAAATGGGACGCGCCCACTCTTTTTTTGCATAAGGGTGTTCCGTTCCCATAAGATCGCGCGCCAAACAAAAGCGATTCTTCTGCCCAGATTTATAAATGCCGTTCCCACTTATCTCAATCGTCCAACGATGGACTGCGGCCACCCAGCCTTCTCCCGGAGGATTATAATCCCACAAAGCATTCTTCTCATACTCATATTCTTTCACTGGCAGATTTTCCGGCATTTTGTAAATGGGACATCCGAGCGTTTTTTTACGAAATTCAATAATCGCCGCATCAAACCCGCCGACGGCAAACGAATACTCGCCATTATCTTGTTTAATTTCAGAATAGTCCCCCGTATTCAAACAAAGAAAATAACACCCCGCGCAAGACTTCTTACTTTTGACCTGAAGCACTTGTGGTGCCGCTTGGTTATTAAAAACATAAAGCAAATTTCCATCCGCATTTTGCTTTACCATAGCCATCAAGCTATTATTTTTTACACTCAATTCAGCAACGCCGGCCAATGCCGGCAACTGCAGCGTTTCTTCTGGATATTTTATAACGGAAACGGCCGATCTGAATTTCGCCACAACCGCCGCTACTTCGTTCGATCTTACGTTTTCAAAATCAACCAAAATAATCCTATCATAACGCTGCTCACCACACTGAATAGCCCCATTCTCCAATTCCGATTTCATGAGTGTTTCTTCATCCGCAAGATCAAATTGGACCTGCTGATCCAACAAAAATTGAACGCAGTCAAATAAATGCGCCCGAATCTTTTCCGCAAGTTTCTCTTCACCAGGGAGAAGCTGCCTAAAAACAGATACCGGCAAAAGAACACAGACGTGATTGAACGATTTTGCCCTGCCAAGTTTGCCGCCAATACATTCGGCATAATCCGCAAAACTCTTAAATTCTTTGAAATCTTCATGCTGAAAGAAAAAAGAACGCCCCGCATCAAATTTGCGATAGCCATCATAAGAATAAAAAAATCCATGCGGCACAAGCCAATTTATCCCTAAAGAAAACAGCCAATTTGCTACTTTACGCATGCCCGCTGGCCCAAAATTAAAGGGATTACAAGCAAAACATTCACTAAGAACTTGCGCCTTTCCTTGCTGTAATGCAGCAGAAGAAATTAATTTTCCACCCAAATTTAACGATGTAAAACTACCACCAGGAATATTGTTCGTAATATGATCAAAACCAGGAATGCCTATTTCCTTCTGCAGACCATACGTATTGCTACCACCAACTGTCGCCAGCGGATCCTCTTCCCCAATACAATGACCACAAGACTTCAATGAATTCGCAACACACCAGTCATTGATTTGCCCAAAATAATTTTCTGCAAATAATTTATAAACGATTTCCCAATAATCTTTTCGGAACTTCCGAGACTGACAATCTATATTTTTGAATAAATGATGATACTTATTACAAATAGAATACCCGTGAATCTGCTCAAAAACCGCCGCCAGCTTCCCCGTCCACGGAACCGGAAAACCAACCGACGGCTCATCGGTAAAAATACCATGAATTACAGAACCAAATTTATCGCCCACTCTTTCTTTATATTTCTCATGCGTATTCTTGATAAAATACGCCACACAATCCCGGTTTAGATTATCAACATGGAAACGATATTTTCCCTCTTGGGAAACTTCCGCAACCGTAACATAAATCCGCCAATTACCTTTTGAAAAATCCATTGAAAGCTGTAAATGCGGGTAGAAAGTCTCCCCACGATAATGCGAGAAATCCTTTGTGTCATGAATTTGAGCATAATACGAATTATTCCACTCACACATAAAAAAATCACTTCGCAGCACTCCGATTCGATCACGGATGTCTAATTCTTTCACAATCTTACCATCTGCATCAACACACAAAGCCACCGCACTTAATACCCTGCCGCACCCTAAGGAAATCTCCGCCTTGCCAAATTTATCCGGCACAGTCTCGTAAAATTTAATTCCCCTAGCCGCAAATTCAGGATGTTCAAAAAAAACTTTTCCGCCAACAACACCAGAAGGAAAGGGATCTTCATCATAAAGCCACGCATTCAACCCCAGCTTTTCTGCCTCCCCAACGATAAATTCAATCATATCGAACCACTCTTTAGACATATACGGTGTACGCAACCCCGCCCGCGGATGCATAAAAAAACCACTGACGCCGGCTTCCTTCATCAAGTGAAGCTGCTTTTCTATTTCAGCTCGCTCCAACTTGTTATTCAAAAACCAAAACGGCGCCGGACGATAACTTAATTCTGCCATTTTTCTCCCAAAAACTTTATTTTTATAAATTATAACTAATTTCTGTAACTTGTTTCTTAATACTATAGCAAGTCATTTAAATTTTTCCAACCATAGTTCTTAAAAAAGGATTACAATGCCTAAAATCGAAAAGTCTCTAAGAATTTAATAATCTATTTTTAGCCGTATGGAAAAAGATAAATAAGTATTGACAGATCCTATTTTATAGGCTATAGTACACAAAATGTAAAGCGTCTTTGGAACAAGGGACAATAAAAGGGATAAAAAAACATTGGTAAGCATGTTTGATGTAGCTACACAAGCGGGTGTTTCCAAAGCCACTGTGTCACGTGTATTGAATAATAAAGACAATGTCTCTAAGAAGATTAGAACAAAGGTCATTTCTGCGTGTAAAACGTTAAATTACAAACTAAATTCAAATATTCAAGATTTTATATTAAAGACACATTCCAATATTACTCGTAATATTGCTTTTGTTATGGTTAAACAAAAATTTTCAGATCCGGCCTATTCTTATTTAATTGATGGCATCTCAACAGAAATAAATAAACATCATTATCATATGATACTAGCGAAGCTTAGTGGCACGGAAGAAACGATGTATGATTTACCGCCCATTCTGCGGGACGAACGGGTCGACGGCATCATTTTATCGGGTTCCTTTGATTCTAATATTGTAAAAATCATTAAGAGTCTCAAAATTCAATGCGTTGTTATCGGTAATTACGACACACATCTGTTAAATTCATTAAACAATGTTCGTTTCAATTATCAGTTATCTCTATTAAATGTTATAAACACTTTAGTTGCGCAAGGCAAAAAGCGCATTGCTTTTGTGGATGAAATGCGCGATAATTTTTTAGTTCAGGAAATGTTCAATTATTATAAATTAGCATTAAAAGAAAACAACCTACCATTTAACAAAGAAATCTGCTATTTCGGGCAAGGTCCTTTTTCCGGCATCTATCAAACGCTGCAACCTGTTTTTGATTCAAACACATTACCCTTCGATGCCATTGTAAGCCCGACACTGCGGCTAGCACAAGAAATCAGTAATCTTACCATGGTCCACTTCGGTTTCAATCAAAAAATTGATATTATAATTGCCACATATCGACCTTCCGATTACTACAAACTACCAGTTCCAACCATTTATATCGAAAATTCATACGCAACAATCGCTCCGATAGCAATCAAATTGCTCCTAGAACAAATCCAACAAAAAGCAGGATCCCAAACAATCATGATAAACTAAATTCCATAACAAGCAAAACGCTGTTTTATATTGCATAAGATTTACAAAAAAGAACAGAGACAAATGGAAAAGCATTCATGCTACTGCCGGCCTTAAGCAAAGCACAAGAAAAAGCAAAAAGTATATCCTGCGTCAATAACCTGAAACAACTAGGATGATTTTAAGATTTTATGAAAGCGGCAATGATGACCGTTCATTATTTAACAACACGAATCATCCCTATTGGTGGGCTCCTATTTACTAAAACCTGGGATATCTAGACCAAAACTTTACCTGCTGTATTTGCCCTTCTGTGTCCCCTTATTATTTCAAAAAAAGCAGAAAATTATACTGCAACTGATTACTATCACACCTACGGTCGTATTGCGGTGATCTATAGTTTGCATTCCGGTCGCAGATATATATTTAATGAAAAGAAAAGTGATGGAAGTTACGTAACCGGGTATAATATTCAAAAAATCAAATATCCTAGTCCGTTTATTGTGGCCGGCGACAGCTTAATTCAGCCAAAGAATATCAGTGTTCGTACGCGAATCCCCGAGCTGTGAATTTGGACAATTTTAATTTAAACGCCCACGGCAATAATCGTAATTATCTTTTTGAAACAGGAAATGTTTCAGCGATTAATAACATTACCATCCTCAAAGACTTCTTAATAAAAAAAACCATGGCAGACGACCTCGGAAACCCAACAATATATACCTATAAAAAGGGGCTACAAATATTACTCTAAAGGGAAAAACAAAAAGATGCGCATTACAATTTGGGGTGGGGCCTTTTTATACCGTTCAAACAGATTATTCCAGTAATTTTTCCAAGTCTTTGCCACTCGGTGTAAAGCCCCTTGAGGGTGCCGCATTCAGCACAAAATCGGCGAGTTGTTTTTTTTGCTGCTGCATCTGCATTACTTTTTCCTCAACGGTATCTTTCGTAATCAGGCGATATGCGGTCACCGGTTTTGTCTGTCCGATTCGGTAGGCGCGATCAATCGCCTGTGCTTCTACCGCCGGATTCCACCACGGATCTAAAATAAAGACATAATCAGCCGCAGTTAAATTAAGCCCCACACCGCCAGCTTTAAGACTGATTAAGAAACAGGAAATACTTGAATCTGTCTGAAATTTCTCAACCAGCTCCTTACGATCTTTCGTCTGCCCATCCAAATAGCAATAAACAATTCCCAAATTTTGCAGCCTTAATTTCACAAGCGATAACAATTTTGTAAACTGCGAAAAAATAAGCACCTTGTGCCCCGATTCCACCAGCGTCTCCACACGCTCTTGCAATAACACAAGTTTTCCTGATTCTTCTCCTAAAAACTTCTCATTCACTAACCCGGGATGACAAGACGCCTGACGCAATCGCAATAACGCCGATAAAGCGTCCATCGCACCACCACCGGCTTTCTTCTCTTTCTTCTTCTCTTTCTTTGCCTGCATCTTCTGCTGATAGAAATGATGCAATTCTTCGTAAAATCCCTTTTGGCGGTCTTCCATCTCACACCATAAAATCTGTTCCGACTTTCCGGGTAGATCTTTGGCAACTTCATCTTTGGTGCGCCGCATTAAAAAGGGCCGTATCGCAGTCTGCAGGCGCCTTATTTTTTCGTCCGACAGCCCCTTTAGAATCGTTGCAAAGTCCGCCGTAAAATGGGTACCAAACAGCCCCGGATTCAAAAAATTTAATTGCGAGAAGAGCTCACTGAGATTATTTTCCACTGGTGTTCCAGTCATCGCCACACGATTATCAGCATTCACAGCCTTACACGCCTGAGCAGTACTGCTTGATGCATTTTTTATGGCTTGAGACTCATCTAAAATACAATACGAAAAATGCACCTTCCTTAACTTTACAACATCCTGCCGAAGCGTTCCATACGTCGTAAAAACCAAATCCGCCTTAGCAAAATGCGCGGGCGAAAAATGCCGCCCTGCCCCTTGATGCACCATACAACGTAAATGCGGCGCAAAATTTTGCGCCTCGCTCAGCCAATTAAAGATCAGCGATTTTGGCAACACAATTAATGCGGGGACATTCTTTAATTCATCATGCCGCGTCGCCAGCAATGCCAAAACCTGAATTGTTTTACCCAAGCCCATATCATCGGCAAGACAAACACCAAGTCCCAGCCGGCCCATTTGTACCAGCCAGCCGAGCCCATCCTCCTGATAGGGGCGAAGAGTCGCCTGGAACCCCGCAGGGGCCTTCATCCCAACAACCGCATTGCAATTCCGTTCTTCCAAGCGATGCACCGCAGCAGTAAGACAGCCTTCCGACTGTTCGAGCTGCTCGGTCACAAGGGCCTGCAACAGCAAGGCCTGCTGTTGACGCAGGCGTATTTTATCGCCAGCACATTCTCCTAATTCCATTAATGCCGTAAAATTTTCCAGCCATTCCAGCGGCAGAATACCATACGTTCCATCATCAAGCCGGATGGTCTTTTTGCCCCGTCCTTTCATTTTCAGCAATTCTGGCAGCGGCACTTCTTCATTGCCAAAGGAAACTCCGCCCTGGATTTCAAACCAGTCTTGACCAGAAGAAGAAGAAATAACGGCCTTTTTATCAAGCGGTTTTCGATACGTTTTCCCCTCAGCTGTCACCTTCCAATCCTGTTTAACAAGCGTAAAAACCGCATCTTCTAGCCTCGCAGGAAGAAGCTTCCAGCCAATTTCTTCTTTGCTCTGCTTGTTATTCCAGCGAAAACCAACCTCCCGCATTTGCTCGCGCAGCGCATCCTCTCCAATACTATTGCGTAAAATCAACTCTCCTGGGTGGCGTCCCCGCAATAATTTTTCGTCAGACCCTTCGTCACAAAGCACACCATGATAATCAAACATCAGTTCTGCATGCAATTGTTCGTGTCCATCGGCTTTGTATTGCGCTGTTTTGATATAAAGCTGTCCAGACACCTCTTCTTCCAATTTGGAGCATTCCAATTCAGGAATACCGCATTCCACCTGAAGTTCCGTTTCACGCAATAATCTGCTTCCGAGTTCCAATGCCTGGTCCTGTTGAAACAGAGTCTGCGAATTCACTCTTTCTTTCACCATATTCCAAGCCCCGAAATCATTGAATTGCACGAGCACAGACTCGGTTAAAGCATAAGAAAATTTGCCGGACCGAATCGCTAAGAAGGAAGAAGGATCGATACCCCCAATAGTACAATCCAAAGAATAGCGTCCCAACTCTTTTGCCGTTCTCCAACAGCACTCCAAAAAAGCATGGTCAACCACACTTAATTCAGCAAAATGCTTCGGGTCCTTTTTTTTCAACAGCCGCACATTCGGGCATCCCGCAAACAGCGAGAAAAAACGCGGGAGACTATCATTCGGAATCGAATACGCATTTGCCCGGATGCCTTTTTTTTCGCCCCGCTCCAGCGACATAAAAAGCAGCATTCTAAGCGCATCTTCTTCACGGTGATATTTTGTTGTCTCATCTGGATAGAGTGGCTTACAGACCGATTTTGTTACCGATTTCCACCATAGTTCGACGGTTAGCGGTTTTTCACCGCCCTGCAGCGTTTCCTCGCGGATAACATAAAGAATCTTCACATTGGGGGCATTTGGATCATAATGCGGTACCGATGATTTTGGCGAATAGAAACTACTGTTACACTGCGAAGAGCTATAATCCAAGGAGTCGTATTTTTGACAACTAGGCGTTCTTTTTTCCGTTTGGGGTTTTCTATCATATTCAACCTTGAAATCCTTCGAAGGACTCTCAACCGGATCCTTTTGAGCCATCGTTATTTTTTTGCGGATACTTTGTTTTAATGCCTCGGACAATTCATCGGGTTGCTGCGCCAAATACAGTGCCGCAAACAAATGTTTACAGAGCTTTCCACCCGCAAAATCATGACAGCTGCATTGGGGAACGAGTTGACGTTCCTGTATCTCAAAAGAGCATGCTGAACCATCCGCGCTTTCTGCCCAAATAGCATCCTTGCTCGCACGCGAAAGGTAAATTTCATTTTTTTCTACCAAACGCATTCCCGCTGCAATTACCGCTACAGGAAAATTGTGCTTATATTTTTCAAATAATAACATTGTATCAATAATTTTTTTATCGTATTCTTTTTTATAATATATCCGAAAAAATTGTTCTAGGAGCTGTAAAAAAATGAACTTGACAATTTGCCGAAAAAATCGTGATTTGATTTTGGAGCCGACGACGAGGAGCATACCCTCAGATATGTGACGAGGTTGGCGGCACAAAAAGCATTCACGAGAATCAGGCAAATGGAAAGGTTATTTCTGAACAGCCCCTTACAGCCGCTGATACGTTTATTTAAAAATTAAAAACAGTGTATTACTTCAGAATAATATCTTTGCTAGTTTTTCCAGGCGGAATCATCGGCAGCACTTCAGCATCTTTGTCCACATGTACATCCAATAATGCGGGACCTGTTAAATTCAGCATCCACTGAACCGCATCGATTAATTCATCTTTTTTATAGACCTCACGCCCCGGAATCATATACCCCTTCGCGATCATACAAAAATCCGGATAAGGACGCCCCGCTCTTTTTATACGCAAATCTGTATTCGCATGCCGGCCATTCTTAAAACGCGTTTCCCACTGAGAGACCATGCCTAAACACTGATTATTAAATAGAATCATCTTAAGGGGCAAGTTTTCGCTGAAGACCGTCGCCAGTTCTTGAATATTCATCTGAAAACTGCCATCACCATCCAATAAAACAACTTGCTCCTTTGGTGCCGCCAGTTGCGCACCAATAGCAGCGGGCAAACCAAAGCCCATCGCTCCCAGTCCGCCGGAAGTCAGTAACTGACGGGGATGATAGAAGTTATAAAGCTGTGCAGCCCACATCTGATGCTGCCCCACTCCAGTTACAATGGTGGCTTTTCCTCGCGTCAACTCATAAACAACCTGCACCACTTTTTGTGGCTGAATGACATTATTATCACTTTCAGGAACCAAGAATGGATACTCTTTTTTCCATTGCGCCACCTGTTTCAGCCACGGATCCGTATCCAATTTCTGCGACCGGTCCAGCAATTTTTCGAAAAAAGTCTTAACCGAACAGACAACCGCTAAATCGGCATGCTTGTTTTTGTTAATTTCAGACAAATCGATATCCACATGCACAATTTTGGCTTTTGGGGCGAAATGTTCAATATCGCCGGTCACCCGATCGCTAAAACGGACGCATATTCCTAAGAGGAGATCGCATTCATGAATGGCCCTGTTTGCCGCATAGCTGCCGTGCATTCCCACCATTTTTAAGCTCAAAGGATGATTTTCCGGAAAAGCGCCAATTCCCATGAGCGTTGTTGTCACTGGAATATGATACACATCCGCAAATTTCTTTAACAATTCGGATGTACCCGAATGGATAACACCGCCGCCGGCATAAATACAAGGACGCTTACTGCATTTCAAAAGATTCAAAACGGCCTGAATTTCGATATCCGAAACAACAGGGATAAAATCATAGTCTTTCAAACTCGGGAAGCGAGCAATTCGGGGTTCACATTTTTCCGATAACACATCGCACGGGATATCAACCACAATCGGACCAGGTCGGTTATTCGTCGCCAGAAAAAAGGCATCCTTGATTACTTGCGCTATTTCATCTGCCTTAAAAACCAGATAACTATGCTTTACAAATGGCCGCGTCATGCCAATAACATCCGTCTCCTGAAAAGCATTTTTCCCAATTAAATGCTGATCAACCTGGCAGGTCAAAAAAACCATCGGAATAGAATCCATATACGCATCCGCGATTGCGGTAACCAAATTGGTAGCGCCCGGACCGCTTGTTACAAGACAAACACCAGCCCGACCCGATTTGCGCGCATAGCCATTTGCCGCAAATCCACCACCCTGCTCATGACGCGGCAAAACAACCTTGATCGACGAATTCAGCAAAGCCTGATGCACAGCCATCGAAGTTCCACCCGGATAAGCAAAAATATACTCCGTTTTTTCCTGCTCCAAACAACGGACAAGCTGCTCTGATCCTAAAATTTCAGCATCCTTTTGAATTCTATTTGCCGGTTTATTTTCTGGCATAAAACACACCTCTAACCTTATAGAGCTGTAAAAACTCTTTTTCAAAGTTTTCAGTTCCATAAATTTATTCGTTAAAAAAACAGACAAGCTCGCACTATTCGAAGATTTTCTCTTCGATACTGCATGCTTGTCTGTTTTTTTCTTCTTTCAAATCAAGGAATAAAGACAATTCAATTATTTTATTTCTTTATTATTCCATTGGGGTTTTCTCATGAACCTCATTAAAATACGCTCGATCTGCCGAAGCCAAGTTCAAAAGTTCTGCTTCGCTCCAGGTAAACCAGCCAACCCTCTGAGCCTCTTTTCCAACCGCAACCTGCTCCTTGTCAAGGATACAAAACATAAAATTCAACGCGATCTTTTTCCCTGGATAAGCATAAATTCTGCGAAAAAGAAAGGACACTTCCTGAATATTCAGCCCAAGCTCCTCCCGCAGTTCACGCCGTATACATTCCGACAAAGACTCCTTTTCCTCAACTTTCCCGCCTGGAAACTCCCAACAGCCCTCTAAATGTACACCCTTACGACGCGTTGCCAACAGAACTCTGCCACCACGATTTATAACAGCAGCACAGACTTCTGTGGCATCACTCATTTCCGCACACCATATAAAAATTCTGCGCGGCGGTTTTTCTGATATTCCGCTTCTGTTGTAGCATTCATCACAACTGGCTTATCTTCACCATAGCTAATCGTCTGCATCAATGATGGTGTAATTCCAAGCGAAGACAAATACTGCAACACTGATAATGCACGGCGCTCCGATAAAGCACGATTGTACTCATCACTGCCACGCGAATCACAATGCCCTTCGATAACCAGCCCGAAAGTGCCATTTCCTTTTAGAAAATCCGCCAGCGCATCTAATTTCGGACGCTCTGACGCGATCACTTCAGAACTGTCATAATCAAAATAGACAACCTCATTCCAGCGAGAACCATTTTTCAAGAAATTAGCAGCATCCTGCATGCCATTTTCATCTGCAGGCGCGTCGGTGCTTACCCAGCCATTACCCAAAGCATCACCAGCTACTGGCGGAAACGGCTCCTCACTCGTAAATCCCTCAGGATCATTATTTCCCCAATTAGAATTTGCCGAAGACTGCGCCCCATTCGGATTTGTACGAACACCACTTAAATCAATCGGCGGAGTCTTTGTACAACTTACCAATAATCCTACAAAACAGACACAAGCAATAAACGCAAATGTATTTTTAGAAAACATACGAATTAACCCTCCACTAATGATAATAGTTCATTTGATTGAATACTAGATAAAATCCACAAAGCAATATTCTTTGCTCCTATACTATTTGGCAAATACCAATTAGACATCCATTTCAACGCACTCTTCGCTCCGCCAACTTCATACAAAGCACGACCATCCATCAATGGCACATTCTGCTTCAGGCACATCTGACGTACCTGCCGTATATGCGCTTCATACAACTTAATTCGCGCTTGGCAAACAGAATCATCCCAGTCCACACAAACATCCGGCGTGGGATAAATCGGATTCGGCACCCAGCATAAAAGCTTGCTCTTATATTTTTTACTACGCGCTAAACCAACAAATTCTTCGAAACGCACGGCAAGCAGTTTCAGCCGCTCTTCCATGACAGAAGCGGTGTCCTTTTTATAATCAAGCGCCGTATCCCCAAAAGCGAACGAAAAAATAAGCAAATGCGGCTCAAAAGGATCCACATCACGCTCAAAACGCTGAAGGCCATCCCGCGTAGTACTGGCAGGAATCCCCGCATTCACAACCGCGATCCGTCCGGGCTTTTCATTCCTCTTCGCACACAATGCCGCCTGCAAAACAACCGGCCAGGAATCCTCTTCATCCTCTGTTGAAAAAGTCATATCATCGCCAATGCAAACAATGCGCAAGGCTGCATGTTCTGCAATATCCAGCGTATCATGCGTCATCCGCGGCGGCCAATCCCGTATTACAGCATTTTCATTCCAGGGGCCCATTGACGGAATCTTTACTTGAAACCCAGCATGCGTCGTCACTGGATCCACTTCCACCGGGCGAATTTTCTGCATCTGCTTCTGAACGCATGACGAACAAAACTCCGGCTTGTCAAAAACACCCAAGCTATGCAGAAGTTGTTCATGCACAGACCACGCAATGACCTGACCGCAACCCTTGCAATTAAGATTTTCGGACTCATGACTGCCTAAAAATTCAAGACAGGCCTTGCATCTCTTTTGCGGTATGTGATGACCAGCCAATTTATCTTTTAACTGATCTTCAGCCTTGTACGTCCAGGTACCCGCACACCCCTGCTCCATACACGGCTCTTCAATATCGCTCATTTTTTTTAATTCTTCTGCACAAGAAGAACACATCCGCAACGGCGGTTTTTTATAGTTGTGCACCCACGCACCCAATTGCATGCTGCGCGTCCACGTCCAAGTATGCTCGCAGCCACGATTACGACAAGACTGCTCCAAATCTTTTGCACTATTATAAAAGTTAAAGCACTCTTTACACATCCGAGACGGCAAATTCTCTTCGGTGTGCTCATCGCCGGAAGCCCATCGTTCCAATTGCTCATAAGCGGTATAAACCCACTTATTTTTACAACCGTTAATTTTGCAATCCAGTTCAATATCTTTCAAAGCATGAAATTTATTAAAACAGGCTTCACACATCCGCCGCGGGGGATTCTCAAGTTTTTTCCCAGCCGCAAGATGCTCCAACTGCTGATAGGCAGTCCAAATATACTTATTTTCACAGCCACGGACTCGGCAGGTAAGTTCGATATCCTTTAGCTCCAGCAGCTTTTTATAGCACGCCTCACACAATCGGCGCGGAGGATTGCTACTTTTGTTCTCCAACTGACTGCGACCATACCAAGTCCACGTATTTTTACAGCCGTGAATTCGACAGGGCACTTCCACATCTTGAATTTTTTTGCTTTCTTCGCGACAGGCATCACAAAGGCCA
>JBAYAV010000032.1:0-15668 GCA_041669565.1 Lentisphaeria bacterium | reverse complement strand
AAATTATAAGATTTTTATTCTATTGGCTAGCCGGATTTTATCCAAGGTTTTTTTTGTTTTTTATTCGTTTGGCAATATATTATTTTTTGAATTCAAATGCTTGATTCTTTTTTGAATGATGCATTTTATAGCCTTCGATATAAGATATTGAAAAAGTTTCTAAATGAGGTCTTGTGTTTTTATGGATTGTTCGGAAAACGCTGTTAAAACAGATGCGTAAATCAGCAGTTGACGCAAAAAGCGAAGTCGTTTTTGATCTTATTGTGAAAAGAGAAAGAATGAAAGTTTTAAAAAGGATAAAGAGTAGCTAGGAAAATTGGATTATGAAGAATGATGAAGATCAAATAAAAGGTTATCGTCCAAAGCCATTTTATTTTTTAAATACGAATAAACGCGAAGATTATACATCGGAAAAAATCGATGTTTCAATGGAAGCAATGCGTGATAACGGTTTTGGCGGTTTGATATTATTTAACAAACCGCCTTGTGGTTTTACAGAAGAGGAATTTCTTGGAGATTTTTGGTTTGAAGTTATCGAAAAATTCATTCTTTCTTGTAAAAAAAATAATCTGGAACTTTGGATTAATGATGGGTTTAATTTTCCTCCAGGCGATGCGGCCGGAAAAATAAAAGAAATTGCGCCGGAGTTGTATCAGCGCCGAATACGTCTTGATGCGGCCGGGAAAATCGAGGTTGTGAAAGTCGATTGGGGATTCCCTGCTTTTGAAGAAGAAGAAAGTTCTCGTTTATTTATTGAATTGACATATGAAAAATATCAATCGAAAGTGGGCAAATATTTTGGCAAAGGCATAGCCGGTTTTTTTTCGGATGCGGATAATCGCCGTGTGCTGCCGGCATATCTCAAAGCGCTTAACGGGGAACGTTACTATCCCTGGTGCAGAGATTTTAAAGCAAAATTTCAATCTTATTTCAATTATGATATCACGCCGTATTTGCAGCGACTATTAAAGGGAGAAAAGGGCGATTTTGTTGTGGATTATTGGCATTTTGTTGGGATGCTTTATCAGAATTGGTTTGCAAAGAATCACCAATGGTGTCAAAAACATAAGTTAAAATATTCGTTTCATACATCGGATACGGGATTTCTTTCTGGTTTGGAGTGTCAAAGAAGTTCATTATTTACGGAAGGAGATTCTTTTGATTTGCTTCAGCATTCGGATTTTCCAGGAGTGGATCATGAATTGGCAATGCTCAATGGTGGAGTTCATTATTATAAGGGGTTTCAGTCTCCGGAAATAAAAATGGGTAACGAACCACCATCTCGCATGCCGAAGTTCTTTGATACAAAATTGGATGTTCGGGCAAAAATTGCTTTTTCGGTAGCGAATTTAGCGAGCCCTTGTAAGCGTGTCCTTTGTGAAGCATATGCAGCGACAAATTGGAGCAGCCATTATGAATTGCTGCGTCAAATTACGAGTTGGCAGATTATGCAGGGGGTGAGTTTTTTTGTTCCTCATGCGGTGCACCATGTTTTTGATGGTGAAATTCGATATTTTGCACCCCCGGAATGGATGCATGGCCATCTTAAAGAAGGCCTGAAACAATTTAATGACTGGCTGGCAGAAAGCTGTTTTCTGGCAACGCGCGGCAGTTATTTTATTCAGTGTGCTGTTCTTGCACCAACTGAAGGAACTTGGCTTGATCAAGATTGTTCTGCCTTTTATGATCTTTGTGATTTATTAAACCGGCGTGGGGTTGGATATATCATTATTCCGGAAGGGAAAAGGAATGATTTTTTCTGTGTTCTTGATTATAAAGAGAAGTCCTGGAAGATTCCGGAACCGGTTGCCGTTTTTAACGGCACGGGTGTAGTTGATTTTATGCCCCGCAAATTGGACTCTGGGGAAGTCTTTGTTTTGGCGGCTAATATAAGACAAAATCAAATGGTTTCTGGTATTGTTTCCATGGGCGCAAAATGCTATCAGATTTCGCTTGAGCCTGGTGAAATATGTGTTGTTGATAAAGAGTGGGAAAGAACCGATATCAAAAGAGCGGAAGCAAATATCATTCCACTTTGGGGGGAGAATAACGCATGGGAAATTTGCGAAAAACTTACTTCTCTTGAATTGCTTGTCCCCTTGAATTGTACTATTCCATCGGATCTTTCGGAAAATGGACAAGCCATTGTAGCTGGTGAAAAATATCATCGTTGTAAATTGTCAACAACTCCGGGCAAGTATACGCTGGCGGAAAAAAAGACTCCCGTGCCAGTACAAAGCTCTTATTATCTTCGGGGTGAATTTAAATGCGCGTGCGATTTCAAGTTTAATTCTCAACGGAATTATGAAATTTACAATCAAAAAGTGTTTTTACCAACAAATGCGAGTTTTCGTTTACTGAAACCGACGTCGTTAAAGGATACCTCGATCGCACAACAAGGATATCCTTTCTATTCGGGAAAAATTATTTATTGTTATAAATTAAATTCGTCGTCATCCCGTTGGCTTTTACATTTGGAACGGTTTTCCAATTGTGCACAAATTTATGTTAATAACAAACTTCTTAAAACGCTGCCGTATGAAAGCGGCGATGTCCTTTTGGAAAATTTGGCGGTTCATGATGAAATTCAAATTGTGGTTACTCCGATGCTTAGCAATCTTCTCGAAGGTATTGCTTGTGAGAGCGGTTTAATGAAGTCGGCGATTTTTCGAAGAATATAAAAAAAGGCTAGTATAAAGAGAAAAAAGAAGCGCCTGTTTTTCTACTACAAATTTTAGAGGAACAAATTATCAATTCAAAAATTAGACGAAAACACTATGATAGATGAAGAAGCTCTTCAAATTTTATATTCTTTTTATCCAAAGGATACCCCGTTGCGGCGTTTGCTGCTAAAGCACAGCGGGCAAGTGCGGACAAAGGCACTGGCGATTTTAAAAAATCCAGAATGTGCAAAACTACAGGTTGATGCACAGCTGGTTTCTTCCGGCGCTATTTTGCATGATATCGGTATTGGAAAATGTCATGCGCCAAGTATCCTTTGTGTTGGGACAGAGCCCTATTTGGCCCATGGTATTATTGGCGCAAAAATGCTGCGTGAGTATGCCCAGGCGCATTCTATGGATCTAGCTCCCTATGCTCGAATTTGTGAGCGGCACACGGGGGTGGGTATTACGGCAGAAGAAATTCGAATGCGAGGGCTTCCTTTGCCTGAGAGGGATTATTTACCGGAATCGCCCGAAGAGAAATTAATTTGTCTTGCGGATACTTTCTTTTCAAAGTCGGGTGATATGAAAGAAAAATCTGTCAATAAAATTCGCTGTTCGATGGAAAAATTTGGTGAAGACACGGTCGTTCAATTTGATAAAATGTGTAACCTTTTTGGAATATAATTTTTATACTGAATATATTATAATTCTACGATAGAGGGATGCAATAAACAACAATGGGAAAAAGAGGAATAATATGAGTATTTTTTCACTTAATGGAAATTGGAAATTACGAAATATAACAAAGGGAACTGCCGCCATACCAGCCAAACTTCCCGGAGATAATTATTCTGCTAATCTTGATGCAGAAGTTATTCCGGATCCATATTACCGCGATAATGAAAAGTGCGTGCAGTATTTACGGGATTGTGACTGGGAATATTCTCGCGTATTTTCTTTGGGAAAAGAATTTTTGGATCACGATTCTATTACGCTCGATCTTAGTATGGTGGATACTTTTGCGGAAATTAAAATCAATGACGTTAAAGTAGGCGAAACTGGAAATATGTTTGCGGGGTATAAATTTAATGTTCGAAAAGAACTCCGTGTTGGAGAAAACAGCATTGTAATTACGTTTCGTTCTTCCGGAAAAATCTCAGAAAAACGCAGTCGTAAATTGCCCTTTGAAATTCCAATGCACCCGAATAATAAGGTCCCACATTTTAATTTGATTCGCAAAACGCAATGTCATGCTGGATGGGACTGGGGAATTTGTCTGATTGTTTCTGGTATTTATGATGATATAAATTTAACAGCTGTTAATACGGCCCGTATTGATAATATCAGAGTATTGCAAAAACATAAAGAGGGCCACTGTGATGTTACAGCGATTGCGGAATTGACCTGTAGTAAAAATGGTGAATACAAGATCTCTTTTTGTTTTAACGGTGAAGAACGAAAAGTAGCCGCAATTTTAACGAAAGGATTTCATAAAATCTCAGTGGATTTTGCCGTTGAAAATCCACATCTATGGTATCCAAACGGCTATGGCGAAGCTTATCTCTACGATCTTGGGGTTGCTACTGCGGATGAAACACAGCATCGCCGCATTGGATTGCGTACAATTGAGTTTGTTCATAAGCCCGATAAAATAGGAGCGTGTTTTTATTTTTGCGTGAATGGCATCCCTGTTTTTGCAAAAGGAGCAAATTGGGTTCCAGCCGATGCGATGCCGCAACGGCAAACATACGCGCGCTATGAAAATCTATTGGAATCGGCCCGACTTGCAAATATGAATATGATTCGTGTTTGGGGCGGTGGGCAATTTGAAAAAAAGGACTTCTATGATATCTGCGATGAAAAAGGGCTTCTGATTTGGCAAGACTTGATGTTCTCATGCTCGCTTTATCCTTCTACGCCTGATTTTATTAAAGATGTTGAAACGGAATTGGAATATCAGATCCCGCGTTTGCAGTACCATGCGTGTTTAGCTTTATATTGCGGTAATAATGAGGTGCTTGGAGCCTTAAAGTGGTATCCATGCTCTATAAATAATCGCGATCTGTATTTAGTCAATTATGATCGTCTTAATAATGCAATAAAAAATAAATTTGCGGAACTGGATTCCGAACACGTCTTATGGCCAGGCTCACCATGTGGAGGAGTTGATGATTATAGCGATGGCTGGCAAAATGATTGTTACGGCGATATGCATTATTGGGAGGTGTGGGCTGGTGGGAAAAAATTTGATAGCTATTTGACTAAAAAACCGCGTTTCTGTTCTGAATTCGGTTATCAGTCTTTCCCCTCAGCAGAACAGATCTGCTCCTTTACTGCCGATTCCGATCAAAATATTTTTTCGCCGGTTATGGATGTGCATCAAAAATGCTGCAAAGGCAATGCGCCTATTATCGCAATGTTCGGTAATTATTTTCGAATGCCAAAAACGTTCGAAAACTTTTTATATCTCAGCCAGGTTCAACAGGCGATCGCTATTAAAACAGGGGTGGAATATTGGCGTACGCTGCGTCCTGTTTGTATGGGAACGCTCTTTTGGCAACTTAATGATGTCTGGCCCAGTGTGTCGTGGTCTAGTATTGAGTATGGTGGGTGCTGGAAGCAGCTGCAGTATCACGCTAAACGTTTTTATGCGCCTCTGATCGGCACTGTGCAAAAGAATTCGGAAGGCGATATTGAACTATGGACGGTGAATGATAAGAATAAATTAGCGGATATCAAAATGCTGATTACGGTTCGTTTGATTGAAAATGGGAAAACAATTAAACTATTTAAATTTAATAATAAGTTGAACGCATGCAGTAGTTTGTGTCTTGGAACCATTAAGATGAATCAGATTGATTGTGCGGTTGAGAATTATTTTATTTTCATTGAAACAACTGGAATTTATAAGGATGAAACATTAACGCATTCGAATATCTTTTTCCCGACTGTTTGGAAAAATTATGAATTTCCGAAGGCTAAGATTGAATCGGAAATTGAAGAGCGGGATGGAAAGTTAATGGTGACGTTAAAAACGGATCATCCGGCTTTTTTTGTGCATTTGGAATGCGATACAATTAATGTTGTTTTTTCGAACAGCAGTTTTACGCTTCTGCCGGATAAACCCATTACGGTTGAGGCTTATTCTTCGGATGAAAAGATTACCGCAAAAGACTTAGAAGAAAATCTTACGGTTTGCGATCTTCGCGGAAGCTATTAAAAAAAGGCGTTCGCTGTAATTTGTGTTTTTAGAAAAATTGAATTTTGAAGAAGGAACCGTATAATAAGGATTCGATCCTTTTATACGGTTAAACAACTTCAAAAAGGATGGATAGAGTGGACTTAAAACAACTTGAAGAATATGCAAAATTGATTGTGGAAAAGGGACTGAATCTCGATAAAGACCAGGAAGTGTTGATTATTGCTGGGCTGGATCAGCCGGAATTTGTACGGATGGTTGCTGAAAAGTGCTATCAGGCTGGAGCAGCGAAGGTTGTAACAGACTGGCAGGATATGCCAATGTCAAAACTAGGCTATCTTTACCAGTCTGAAAAGATGCTCTCCAGTATTGAAAAATGGCAACTGGAGAAACTACAGTGGCGTGTGGATAAGTTACCGGCCATGCTCTGGCTGGATTCGGATGATCCGGATGGCATGAGCGGTGTCGATCCGGAAAAGCGGGCAAAATCACAGCAGGCGCGCTTCCCGAAAATAAAGCCGTATCGGGATGCAATGGAAAATAAATTCCAGTGGTGTATCGCTGGAGTTCCTGGGAAAAAATGGGCTCAAAAAGTTTTTCCTGGAATGTCGGCGGCTCAGGCCGAAGAAAAATTATGGGATGCTATTCTGACAGCTTCGCGCACGAAGGGCAATGCTGTTGCAAACTGGGATAAACATAATAGCCTTATTCATCAACGGACACAAAAACTGAATTCTTATCATTTAACAGCGTTGGAATATCACTCGGCAAATGGAACTGATTTTACCGTTGGACTCATTCCGAAGGGCCTTTTTGCCGGCGGCTGTGAAAAGGACTTGAGCGGGCGTGTTTTTAATCCCAATATCCCGTCCGAAGAAATCTTTACTTCACCAAAATGCGGCGAAGCCGAGGGGCTTTTGGTCGCGACAAAACCGCTGTCATGGCAGGGATCGCTGATTGAAAATTTTTCGATCCGTTTTCAAGATGGCAAAGTGGTGGACGTTCAGGCCGAAAAAGGCAAGGATGTCCTGGAAAAAATGGTCACAATGGATAAAGGCGCGGGATTGCTTGGCGAATGCGCGCTGATTGCTTATAATTCGCCGATTAATAATACCGGTGTCCTTTTCTATAACACGCTATATGATGAAAATGCAAGCTGCCATGTTGCGTTAGGACGCGGATTTAATAACTGTATTGAAAACTTTGAAAAATATTCGCAGGAAGAAATTCACCAGATGGGCATTAATGACAGTATGATCCATGTCGATTTTATGATCGGTAGTCAGGACTTATCAATTACTGGAATAACCGCAAAGGGCGAAAAAATATCCGTATTTCAAAATGGTGAATGGAGTTTTTAATCCTAAAATCGGATCTTTGTTACACGATTGAATAACAGTAATTCGTTTTAAAAATGATTGCACGAAGAATTTTAATGTATATGTTACATCAGAATTCTTCCTTTATGGGCTGTAAAAAAAGGAACTTGACAATTTGTCAAAAAAATCGAGATTTGATTCCCGATGTTTGAAATCAAAAGCGACGCACGTCCGTGCGCCGCTACGAGAAAATTTTCAAAATAACATGATGTTTGAATTATTGTAGGGGCAACCCTTGTGGTTGCCCTTTTTCGGTCGTGTCGCATTTTATTGGGCGACCACAAGGGTCGCCCCTACGATTTTTGATATTTATAAAGATTTTGAAACGTTTTCTAACAGGCAAACAAACAGTTGTAAATTCAAAATTGTTTTTTGCTTTTATAGCATTCATAATTTATAGTGAATTAGAAATTCGAAAAGGGAAGGCAACCTTAAAACAAGAAAGCTTGTTAGAAAATGATATAATACAAAAATTATTTGATGATTTTGACACGATCGAAGAATATCAAGTCGCAAAAGGCAATTTTAAATGAAGCGAAATAACCAAAAAGCAACATGATATTTTAACAGAATTGTGCTTCCCCGATTTAAAGAATTAGCCCATGTTATTGTGTTCTACAAAAACGGGGGAAGAATACAGGTTTTTAATATCGCTTGATATACAAACGTAAATCGCCTAAAAAGGAAACTCTTTGGGATAAAACTATTATGATTCACAATATTTTGAAATAAAAAGTCGACCGGCTTATTTCAATTTAGTTTTTATTTTAGTTAAAAATATTTTTTTTTGACTTGACTAGCTAAAATTATATGATATGTTATTGAAACTTCCCTGAAAAAGGAAGTTATTCAAGGTTCCGGCATAGCTCAATGGTAGAGTAGGTGGCTGTTAACCACTTGGTCGCTGGTTCGAGCCCAGCTGCCGGAGCCAATTTTTTACGCTTATAAAAATGGCAATTTATCTAATTTTTGCTGTTTTTTTTATTTTATTATGATTCCGGCATAGCTCAATGGTAGAGTAGGTGGCTGTTAACCACTTGGTCGCTGGTTCGAGCCCAGCTGCCGGAGCCAAAAATTATACGTGCTGTAAAAAACACGGCTAACGAAAAATGAAGAAGCCCGGTGGAATAATCCACCGGGCTTCTTCATTTTTCGCCTTTTCTAAAGGGGGTTGGCCTTTTTTCCGTTCCGCTATGACGACCAGTATTCTATTTCGGCTCTCTCGGTTTTCTTTCGGTGGTCAATAAAACGGCATTTATCCGGCCGGAATCGCACGGACCTCTCCAAAAATCTCTGGCAAAATTCTATCATTTTGCTTTCTTACCATGTTTGGGCTGCTTGGGTGTGGTACGTTTTTCTAAACGTACCACATTTTCGCCGCGGACTCGCTACGGCTAGGTAACTCGCGCCCGAATCACCCAAACTGTGAACTTGCCCGAAACTACCAAAGGCCGCGACGATGTCACCCTCAAACCCGACTGGACAATCCAGCGGCAAATGTGGCATGAATTTTATTGAAACATTTCATAGAAGTAGTCCTGTTGTGACTATTTCTTAAAAATATATTGACTTTTTTCCGAAAACGCAGTATATTTAATAGAACTAGTCATTTAGCGACTATTTCTGCGAAAGATAAAACTATGAATAGACTGACAGAACAATTTTTTCAGACCCCAACGGGGATATTTACGCAATCGGACGTGGCTGTTTTGGTTAATGGAACGGATTTCAGCCATCATGGGCTTATCAAACGGGCAATGTCTGGTGGGGAAATTCTGAATATTCGGCGGGGGCTGTATTGTCTGGCCTCGAAATTCCAGAAGAAGCCAATCAGCGTTTACGGCTTGGCGGAGAAGGTTTACGGACCTAGCTACATCAGCATGGAAACGGCCCTTAGCTATCACGGCTGGATTCCAGAGGCGGTCTATACCTGTACCTGCGCGAATTTTGGTAACAGTAAAGAATTTAAAACGCCTCTCGGGTTGTTCAGTTATAAGCGCGTTCCGCAGCATACATTCTTCTTTGGTGTGGAACGCTGTAAAGATGAAAACGATAATGTCTTTTTTATGGCATCACCGGCTAAGGCTCTGGCGGACTATCTCTATATTCATCAGTTGAATTGGACGAGGCTTGAGGAACCTATCGGTAGCCTGCGAATCGATGAGGATGAATTGGCCTGTGTAAGGAAAGACGAACTTGAGGCGTTATTGGACAACTACAGCAATGGCCGGGTAAAGCGATTTTTGACAGGCTGGCTTAATGAGGTGAAATCATGAGCGTACAAATGATCCAACAGCGTCTGACGAACTATAACTGCAAAACGGATGTCGAGGAGCAACAGGCCATTCGTGAGATTACACAGGAAGTGGTGCTGGCCGCTCTTGCTCGAGGTGACTTTTTCAAACATGCGTTATTCCAGGGCGGAACCTGTCTTCGCATCTTCTACGGCTTGAATCGTTTTTCTGAAGATATGAATTTTATCTTGAGAGATGTTAATCCCGATTTTAGGCTGAAAGATCATATCAAACATCTTACCGACGAACTGGCGGCTTATGGATATAACATTGAAATTACCGACCGCGACCAGGCCGATGCGACGGTGAAGAAGGCGTTTCTGAAAGATAATTCTCTTGGTAAGGTAATCGACCTACGCCACGCCAATCAGACCGGCTCGATGGCTAAAATCAAAATCAAATTAGAAGTGGACACCAATCCGCCCGCTGGCAGCGGGTATGAATTGAAGTATCTGGATTTTCCATTTGTTTCAGCGGTCGCGGTCCAGGATAAACCCAGCTTGTTTGCCGGAAAACTTCATGCTCTGCTTTGCCGTGAATATATCAAGGGACGGGACTGGTATGATTTTATCTGGTATACCGGCAATCGCACAGACATCAATTATGATTTTCTGACTTCGGCAATCAATCAACTTGGCCCGTGGCAAGGACAATCCATCACGGTGGACAAGGCGTGGCTGTTGAATGAGCTGGAACGGAGAATTACTTCCATGAACTGGAAACAAGCCGCTGAAGATATCCGCCGCTTCGTGCGGGTAGCAGAACAGCCTTCCCTTGATTTATGGAGCAAGGATCTATTTTTTGGGCAGTTGGACAAGCTCGAATAGGCCGATGAGTAAACTATTTCGATCGCGCCGATGTCACCCTCAAACCAGACTGGACAATCCAGCGGCAAATGTGGCATGAACTCTAGGACGATATTTCACAAAAGTAGTCTTATTGTGACTATTTCTATGAAATATATCCAGGAAAGCCATTTCTATTCGAGGGCGAGTCGAAAACAAACGACGCTTGACAAACCCAATATTCCGCAGGCGGTCGCCATCCTTCCAGATTGATATTCAGCATGACACGTACCACACGATACGGCGTAAGAAATTCGTCATTGATCCCTTGTTTCAGAGAGTAAGTATAAAGCGGATCGCCGAATTAATCTGTTCCTGATCAAGCATTTGGATTCCATTGTATTGTTTATAGCGACTCCATAAATCTTGTAGGGTTGGAAATGGATCAAGCGAAAGCTGGAGGCCGGAATGAATGAGCTCTTTGAATGGACCAGATCTTGATAAAAAGAGAGGTTTTTGCGTTAAACAGGAACGCTCTTTTGCTTTTCGCTTATAAATTTAAGAATCGTGCTGTGACTAATGAACAACATGAGCCTAGCGGAAATCGCGATTATTGTTGTAAATATCGCTAGGATAATCGCGGACCCGTAATAGAATAGGGTCCATTCTTTTTAGAATGACTTTAGCAACTTTTATCTGCGAGTGCTTGTAATTTTAATGTCATTTCGGTCGATTCTAAAACAGATTTTGTATTTAAATCAGCAGGCGTGCCGGCAATATCCAGAAGAAAAGACTGTCCGTAAGTAAGGCCTGTATCGGCTGGTACAGTCAAGACAGAACCAGAGGTGTACCCCTTTTGATAAAAACAAATCTTTTTATCCGCATAATTTATTTCGAGCATGCCCTGCGTTCCCCAAATATTGAAACGCCAGTAACTCGGTAAAAGCCCCTGACAAGTCGGTGCGCTGTAAGAAACATCACCGAGGACGCCGCAACCATTGTCCATTTCCAGCATAAATTGTGCCGCGTCATTAAAACAGTCACAGCCGGAATCAAAAGCCTTCCAAGTTCTGGCCGCAATAAAACGCTTAAACTTATTTCCTGTCATCCATGGAATTAAATCGATCGCATGACTCGCAATATCATTGATGGTGCCGCCGTGTTTTCCAGGCTCAAAATACCAGCTTGGCCGGACACCAAGATTCAGCGGATGCTGGGCGGTAAATTGGATTTGGACAACTTTACCCAGTTTACCAGCTTGGATTAATTGCCGTGCGCCGACAAATTGCGGACAGGTACGCAGATCAAACATGCACCCCACCTTCAAATTTTTCTCCTTTGCGAGTTGTCGGATTTGTTTTAATTCATCCAGTGAAATACAAAGGGGCTTGTCCGAAATGATGTGTTTCCCTGCTTTTAGTGCTTCAATTGCCAGCGAACCGCGACGCGCATAGTAGTCGCCAATTGCCACGATGTCACAATCGACTTCTGAGAGCATGGCGGTAAAATTTGTGTGCGTTATTTTTACAAATGGGTGCGCTGCATAATTTTTACGTGTTGTGGCATCTTCTTCACAGACACCGGCTAAGTTGCAATCGGGGTCGTTTAAGACAGTCTGATAGAGGCCTAAAATATGGCCATGTCTTAACCCTGCTATAACGACATTTTTCATTTTGTTGCATTCCTGTTAAATAATATTCCAAAGACTCTTTTTATAAGTTTAGATCTTGAAATAGGGAAATCAAATCAACGGGATATGAATTTTAATTTATTATGCTGGATTGTTGTTCTTTTCAATAATGGAGTTGATTTTTAGTTTTTCTAGCAGCAAGCATCGTGATTCTATTATGATTTAAAGATTTTTTTTAAGGGTAAAAATTTTAGAAAGTTTGCTCATTCTTAATGGCGGAAGTAGAAAAAGTTTAATAATAGTTTACGTTATAGTTATGTATGAATTATTCTTTATTTAACAATTTTATGGCATGAATAATCAATTTATAATTTTATGGGAAAAACTAAGTCTTTTGTTCGTATCGGGGAAAGACGTTGGTGCTGTTTTAGATCAGGTCTTTCTGCAGATTTGTTCTGCTGGTAATTTGTATCGCGGGAGGATTCGGCTTTTTCATCATGATGAGTTCTTTTTACAAAGTGCTTATCAGTGGGATACGCAAAACAGAAATAAAAAGAATATCCTTATTCGAGAAAAAATTGAGAATATAGTATTAGCGAGCTCTACTGTAGATATTACTGCGGATCTTTGCAAAGATCCGCGATTTGAAATCAAAAGCACTTCCCGAAAATATAACAAAGTCGCTTTTTTTTGTTTTCCATTCAATTCAGCGCCGTACTTTACTGGCGTAATGAGCCTCGAAATGAAAATTATTTCGGCTGCTCTTTTCGAACAATGGTCTTCCTTTTTTCAACATTTTTTACCCGTTTTGCAGAACTATTTGCGGACAGAAGAAATTCGTAAAATAGAGACAAATAAACTCTTGCAAAAAGTTCGAACTCAAAAAGAGAATGCTGATTTTTCGGATACTGAGATCTCTCTTATTGGTAGCAGTCCGCTTTTCCGTTCGATGATGCAGAAAGCAGTGCGTGCGGCGAAATCCTCGGCGCCATTATTGCTTTATGGTGAAGCCGGAAGTGGCAAGCATACCCTCTTTCGGAAAATTGTGAATTTAGGCCCTCGCGCAGAAGAACCGATATTCGAGCTGACGTGTACTAAAAATAATACGGATGAAATCGCCGATTTGCTTTTTGGACATGAAAAGAATGTCGCTTTCGAGCAAAACAATCGAAAAATCGGGAAATTGGAGACGCTGGATCATGGGACGCTCTATCTTGAAAATATTGAATTTTTGTCCCCGTATGTCCAGCATGCGCTCTGTCATTATTTTCAGGAGCACCTATTTTATCGCATTGGCGGAAAGAATGAAATTCATACTGATGTACGAGTCCTTTTTGGAAATAAAGTAAATTTGCAAAAAATGCAGGCATCCTATGATATGGATAAAGAATTTTATAACCGATTAAATATTTATCCCATTGAGGTTCCCTCCTTAATGGAACGCGAAACGGATATTTTGCTTCTGGCAGAACAACGGATGAAAGAACTCGAGGTGCGTTATCATAAAAATGTTTTACATTTATCATCTAATGTGGTTCAATTATTTATGCAGTATTTTTGGCCTGGAAATATTGCAGAACTAAAAGATGTGCTGGATATTGCGGTTCGTCATAGTAAGACACAAACACTGCAGATTTGTGATCTTCCAGCACGTTTGCGAACAACAAAACCAAATGGCAAAAACCCGTCGCTACAGGAACAACTACAAACGTTTGAAAAAGAATTGCTGACAGACGCATTAGAAAAAAACAATGGAAATCTATCCGCAGCTGGAAGAATGCTGGGGATCTCACCGCGAATGATGCATTATAAAATGCACCCCGAAAAACGACGTATTTAGCGATGAATTCATGAAAATCAAGATCACTTTCTAAAAAATAATTGTTTCATAGAATAAATAATAAAGTGAATACTACCAGGAAATAAAAAATGCTACAAAATACAATTTTAGAACCCGCCCGCGAATTGCGCGTGTCGGATGAATATGATGTTGTTGTCGTCGGTGGCGGTATTGCTGGAATTTCAGCAGCACTTGCCGCAAAGCGAGCCGGAAGCTCTGTGTGCCTGCTCGAAAGATTTACAGCGGTCGGTGGATTAGCAACAATCGGCAATGTTATTATTTATTTGCCGATCTGTGACGGCATGGGTACGAAGGTCAGTGGCGGAATTTGTGAAGAACTGCTGAAATTATCCGCCGCGGATAAAAAAGAATTTTTTCCCGAATTATTGGAACAGGATATCCCGGAATGCTGGAAACATAAGGCAACAGTCGAGGAACGGAAAGAACATCGCTATCGGACCGGCTTCAATCCGATCAGCTTTAATTATAAATTGGAAAGACTGCTTCTGAAAAACAAAATTAAGATTTATTACGATACCCGATTTTGTGATGTCGCAATGCGTGATCATACGATAGAAGCTGTGTTGATTGAAAATAAGGACGGCCGATCCGCAATTTGTTGCAAATCGGTGGTTGATTGTAGTGGCGATGCGGATGTCTGTTATGCGGCGAAAGAAAAGACCGTTTCATTAAACAGTAATGTCTGCTGCGGCTGGTATTATTATTCTGATACTCATCGAAATAAATTGGTTGAAATGAGCTGCTTGCATGATCCTGCTGGAAAGCGTGTCCAAGGTCACGGGCGATGGTATCGCGGTGATAAAGCGAATGACGTGACGGCTATGATGATCGATTCAAGAAAAATGATGTTCGAGGATATGGCAAAAAAACAAACAATGTCCAATGGAAATATCTATCCGATTCAGGCTCCTATAATGCCTAGTTTTCGAATGAGCCGCCGACTCAATGGAAAACATACGCTAAAAGAAACGGATATGTTCCGCTGGTATGAAGATACGGTGGGACTTATTTCGGATTGGCGGAAAAACGGCCCCGTATATCCCATTCCATTTAGTGCTCTTGCCGCCGTTAAAACAACAAATCTAATTGCGGCCGGCCGGTGTATCTCGTCTATGGGCGACACGTGGGATATCACGCGCGTTATTCCGTGCTGTGCGGTCACGGGCGAGGCTGCAGGTGCGGCAGCGGCTTTTTTGAGTCTGGATCATTGTCACTCTTTCCAGGAACTCGATATATCGGTATTGCAAAAATATCTGCGTAAAAAGAAGGTGCTCATTGATCGGGATATTCTGCAAAAGAATATCGATCAATAAAGTTAAATCTATTTTTATAGCCGTCCCATAACTTAACGGTAAATTTGATCATTTTCTCGTAGCGGCGCACGGCGCCTGCGCCTGCGGCGAGTGATAAATGATGAATGATGAGTTGAAAACAAAGAAAGAAAAAGAAAGAACCACATTATTTCAAACATCGGTTGTTTTGGCGACGCCTTTATCCTTCATTCAAACATCACGTTATTTTGAAGATTTTCTCGTAGTGGCGCACGGCCGTGCGTCGTTTTTGATTTCAAACATGTCGTTGTAATAGGGACGTATGTATATAAAAATCAGCGGCCGTGCAAAAACGGGCGGAAAATATTCCGTCCCTACAATTTTAATTGATTCATTCGTCATTCAGGCGATTTCAATTTTTCCATTAAAGACGTGTGTATATAAAAATCAGGGGCTGTGCAAAAACGGGCGGAAAATATTCCGCCCCTACAATAAACAAAAAAAGGCTATTTTTTCTGCACAATATTAATAATATCCCTCAAAGTGAAATATCTCATGTGTTATCCAAAATGGACACCCTTTT
>JBAYAV010000031.1:0-16487 GCA_041669565.1 Lentisphaeria bacterium | reverse complement strand
CCCTTTTGTCCGGCATCTTTTTCTTGATTATCCTCATGATTCAAAGGTACGCCAGTGCGGGGATCAATTTATGTTTGGGGAAGATATTCTTGCAGCCCCTATCCTTGATGATAAATTTGAACGGGATATCTATCTTCCCGAAGGAATGTGGAAAGAACTGAATACAGGAATCGAATATTCTGGAAATCAAAAATTCTGCAACTTTAATGTTCCAAAAGAACGAATCCCTCTCTTCGTCAAAGAAAATGCTTCGGACTTGGGTAAAAAAACAGCCGAAATCATTTCAACGATGCTGAAAGAAGCATTCGGAAAATTCTGATTTTGAAGTGTCCTCAGTCAAGTAACACGGGATGCAAAAAAATATAATTACTTATTTTGAATGGGAAAATCATTCTTTCGCTTGCTGCCTCCGCCTATTCTCAAAAACGTTCCAATAAAAAAGGATTCTAATAAAATAAAAACAAATAGTATAATAAAAAATTGAAAATAGATAAACACAAGTTATATTTATGATGTATCTAAAATAACGCAACTAAAATTGCTTTTATCAAACCATTATAAATGAATCTTCAATGACAAATATCAATAAATCTTATCGCTATCCTAACGAACTGGTTGACGGCGAAAAAATTGTTTTAAAAGCTCTGCTGGTCGGGTTTCAGCATCAAGATGAAACCCCGGAACAAGCCGAGGATCTCCTTAATGAACTGGCAGAATTAACGAATACTCTACGACTTAAAAATGTGGCAGCAATCTCTGCTAAAATCCGCAATATCAATAATACCTATATTATCGGCAGTGGAAAAGCAAAAGAAATTTGCGAAGCCGCCCATTCGTTCGAAGCTGAAGTTATTGTCATTAATGACTTCTTGACCCCATCCCAACAACGAAATTGGGAAACACTGGCTGATTGTGCCGTGATTGACCGACAGGAAGTTATTCTGGATATCTTTGCCGCTCGGGCAAAAACAACCGAGGCAGTCCTGCAAATTGCCCTTGCCAAAGCAACCTATTCCCTCCCACGACTAAAACGCCAATGGACACACCTAAACCGCCAGCGCGGCATGGCCGGCGGACTCGGCGGAAGAGCCGAAGGCGAACAACAACTCGAAATAGACTCCCGACTCGTCCGCGATAAAATTCTAAAACTGAAACAACAAATTGAAAAAGTCCAACAACAACGAGAAGTCCAACGACATAAACGGCTGCAGAAACCCATCCCAGTTGCCGCTATTGTTGGCTATACGAATGCCGGAAAATCATCCCTGTTAAATGTGATGAGCCACGCAGATGCATTGGTGGAAAACAAACTGTTCGCCACTTTGGACCCCACCGTTCGACGCATTTCCCTCCCAGGTGGCCAAGACATCCTCCTCGCCGATACGGTTGGCTTTATTCGCAATTTGCCCCATTTGCTCGTCGATGCTTTTAAATCAACTCTGGAAGAAACTCTGCTGTCCGATTATCTGATCGAAGTCCTCGATGCGACGTCTTCCGAAATTATTGAACATCATGAAACGACCCAAAAAGTATTGCAGGAAATTGGCATTGAACGCAAACAGACAATTGTTCTCCTTAATAAAAGTGATTTAGTTCCCGATAACAAACGCAAAGAATTAGCAAGTCATTTTCCAGATGCGCTTTTCATTTCCACAAAAACAGGCGAAGGACTGGAAGAACTAAGGAATGAACTAACCCTGCAGACAACGGCCCTTCTAGATGTAATGCAGGTTATTATTCCGCATTCTCGATATGATATTGTGGCTCAAATTCGAAAAAATTGTTCGATTGAGGCGCAGGCCTATGAAGAGGACGGCGTTCATCTCTGTATTAAGGTTCCCGATAAAATGAAAAAAATATTGACACCATTTTCAGTAGAATAAAAAAAAATCCTGTTCTTCCTTTGAGGTCGAACAGGATTTTTCTATTTAGACAAAAAAACTACGCTATTCCTTATTAGCCTTTTTTTCCACTTCTGGAAGTAACTTTTCAGCTAATTCACGCAATTTATATTTTTGAATTTTTCCACTTGCAGTCTGCGGAAATTCTTTCACAATAAAGAAGTATTTCGGTGTTTTGTAAAACGCGATATTTTCCCGACAAAATTCACGCAAATCCTCCGGAGTTATCGTGCAGTCTTTCTCTGGAATAACAAAAGCACCCACAACTTCACCATAACGATCATCCGGTATTCCAATCACTTCCACTTGGCCTACCTTCGGATTCTCCGATAAAAACTCTTCAATTTCACGCGGATAAATATTCTCCCCGCCACGAATGATCATGTCTTTCAAGCGACCGGTAATCCGATAATAACCATATTCATCTACGGTGCCGATATCTCCACTGTGCAGCCAACCATCTTTATCAATGGCTTTCGCTGTTTCCTTCGGCATTTTGTAATAGCCTTTCATGACATTATATCCACGACAGCATAATTCACCCGGCGTGTTCGGCGGAACAATTTTTTCCGTCTCCGGATCAATAACCTTAATCTCCGTATGTGGCTGCCCCGTGCCAACCGTCTGAACACGACGCTCCAGAGTCTCATCGACACCGCTCATCGTAAAAACCGGCCCCGCTTCGGTTAAGCCATAGGGAACCGTGATTTGCGGCATATGCATCTCTTTAATAACCCGCTGCATTAATTCAGTAGGACAAAGCGCACCGGACATAATGCCGGTACGAAGACTGCTCATATCAAACATGCTAAACATCGGATGATTTAATTCCGCATAATACATCGTGGGTACACCATAAACCGCAGTTGCTTTTGCCTTTTGAATGGACGCTAAAACGAGCAGCGGATCAAATTGTTCAACCATCACAAGAGTTGCACCATGTGACAACACGGCCATAACACCAAGCACACAGCCAAAACAATGAAACAGCGGAACCGGCACACAAACGCGGTCTTTTTTTGTAAAAAGCTGCTGCTCACCAATATAAAATCCGTTATTCAAAATATTACGGTGCGTCAGCATAACGCCTTTGGGAAATCCGGTCGTGCCCGATGTATACTGCATATTAATAACATCATTGCGGTCCGTATTTTTTTTGCATTCATTCAGCTGCTGATCATCGCAATTAGCTCCGAGCTGTCTTAATTCGGCAGTAGTGTACATCCCGCGATGTTTTTCCTGACCCATATAAATAACGTTATGCAAATGCGGAAATTTTTTACTTTTCAGACAGCCGCGTGGCTGCTCTTTTAGCTCAGGAATAAGTTCGAAGATCGTGTCGATATAACTCACATCCCGAAGGCCATCCACAATAGCAATAGTATGCATATCGGATTGATTCAGCACATATTCCACTTCGTGTTTTTTGTAATTTGTATTAATTGTAACCAGAATGGCGCCTATTTTTGCGGTTGCAAACATAAAGGTAAGCCACTCTGGAACATTTCGTGCCCAAACACCAACGTGATCGCCTTTGCGAATACCGATATCTAATAGCCCGCGAGCCATATCATCGGTACGCGCATCAAAATCGGCGTAACTCCACATCAAATCTCTATCCGGATACATAATAAAAGGATGATCCGGCTGCTTTTTTACTAAATCAGCAAAAAAGCCCCCAATTGTTTTTTCCGTAAATAATTTTTCACTCATTCTAAATATCACAATCTTTCCAGGCAAGAAAAAAATCTTCTTATCTAAAAATTAATAATTTATTTATCATCTCTGTCAAATAAAAAAATGGATGTTTCTTATTTTAACAACTGTTCCAATCAATGCGGGGCATAAATAACCGCTAAAATGCGGGCATCTTTGTTGTCAGCAGCATGCAGATGATGCGGTACAATCGAGTCATAATAAATGCTGTCGCCCTTTTCAACCCGATATTTTTCTTTTCCGTAATCCACTTCGATCGCGCCTTCCATTACATAAACAAATTCCTCGCCTTCGTGACTGGAAACTTTGTTCTTGGACTTGGGCGGATGAATGTCTACAATAAAAGGCTCCATGTTGCGATCGCGTTTGTTTGCCGCTAAAGCATGAAATTCCAAACCGTTTTTATCCCCCTCACCCATAAAACGCATTCCGGTATCTAATTTATTTCCATGCGAAATAACCGGTCCGGAACATTCTGTGTCATCAAGGAAAGTACCTAGTCGTACACCTAGCCCTCGAGCAATTTGTAACAAAGGAGTTAGAGAAGTCGCTACTTCTCCAGCTTCAATTCTCTCGATCTGTTCACGTTGCATATCGCACCGTTCACTCAATTCTTCAATTGTTACTCCGCGGAGTTTACGCAAACCTTTAATTTTTGCGCCGACTTCATTATTCGCAGGCATAATCCATGATTTCCTTTTCTGTCCTAATACGTTGATAATACAATACGCTTTCTCTCTGCTTCGCAGCAAAAATAAAGAAAGTCTTTTAATATAATACAGATTACATTTTTATAAAGAAAAAAAGATAAAAGTAAGCTACCATGAAAGCCCGTTAGGCCCCCTTTTTCCTTACAATTTTACCATTAGTCTTCAATAATAGCGCTTCGAATTTCTTGAATAAGCGCCGGCACCAATTCATTTTCGGGCATAGTACGAATGGGTTTGCCGCATTTAAACAACAATCCGCGCCCCTTTCCACCGGCAATTCCTACATCGGCATCACGGGCTTCACCAGGACCATTGACTTCACAGCCCATAATCGCAATTTTTTTTAAGCCAATTTTCTTTCCCTGCCCAGCTAAATCATCCAACTCCTTTTCAATCGCATCCACAATCGGAAACAACTTGATACAAGTGCGCCCACATGTGGGACACGAAACTAATTCCGGACCGCTATTTTTCCGCAGTCCAATAGCCGCTAAAATATTTTTAGCGGCTTTGACTTCCTGTTCAGGCTCCGTAGATAAACTAACACGAATGGTAGCGCCGATGCCTTTCAATAAAAGAGTACCAATGCCAATGGCCGATTTTACCAGCCCTACCGAAATTGGCCCAGCTTCGGTAACCCCAATATGCAACGGAATATCCGACTTGCTGGCAAAAAGACACGCCGCATCAATACTGGTACGTACATCCGATGATTTTATACTTACCTTTAAAGCCGTACAGCCCTCTTCTTCAAAAATTTTCACATAATTCAGCGCACTTAAGACAAGCGCCTCCGGCGTCCGGCCATATTTATCCTCTATTTCAGGATCCATACTGCCACCATTAACGCCGATACGAACCACGCGATGCAACCGCCCTGCTTCGCGGGCTATCGTACGCATATCTTTTTCTTGACGGATATTTCCAGGATTAACCCGAATGCCATCCGCGCCCGCTTTTAAAGAGCCCATCGCCAATTTCCAATCAAAATGAATATCCGCAATAACCGGAATCGGGCTCTTTTCACAAATAATCTTGAACGCGGGTAACACAGACTCATCCGGTACTGCCAAACGGATAATATCACACCCCATATTGGCACAACGATGAATCTGGGCCAGCGAGCCTGCTATGTCGTCCGTCTTTGTATTACACATCGTCTGAATTGACACGGGAGCGTCCCCGCCAATGGCCACATTGCCAAGCATTATCTTTCGAGTTTTCATTAAATTCCTTCTATCTTTTTAATCTTCATCGTGCTCTTCATCTTGAAGAATTCGACGGTGCACATAGACATTCTGTACAAGTCCGGCAAGAATCATTGTCCCAAGCATAAAAGATCCACCATAACTGATGAACGGTAGCGGTATCCCTATAATTGGAGCAGCCTCAATGGTCATGCCAATGTTAATAAGAATATGCGTTGCCGTGATCACCGCTGCGCCTAAAGCCACAAAACTGCCCATTGCATTGCGCGAAACGAGTGCCGTCCGGCAATAACAAAGACACAGACAGGCAAGGACTCCAAGCAAAAAAGAGGTGCCGAGAAAGCCGGTTTCTTCCGCGATCACCGAAAAAATAAAATCCGTCGGCGCTACTGTTTTAGGAAGATACCCCAAAACATGCTGGGTTCCTTTTAAAAATCCACGGCCCGTCAAGCCGCCACTGCCGACAGCCAACAACGACTGCAAAGCATTCCAATTATCGCGCTTTTTACCATTCTTGGTTGCAAAAAAATCTTGTATTTTTTGGTGAAAATAAACCTGCTTTTGATTACTGATAAAGGGCGATATCATAACAAAGGCACCATTTGCCGGTGTCTCCAGAAAAACTTTAATACGCTCTTTCTGATGCGGTTTCATAAAAGTATAAAACAACGGAATCATTAAAATGCCCACAGCGCATATTATAAAAACCGACCTCCAACGAATACCGGATGCAAAAATAATAGCAACCGTAAACGGAATAAAAACAAGAGCGGTGCCGTAGTCCGGCTGTAAAAGAATAAACAATACCGGCACAAAAGCAATAACGGCTGCTGGAACAGACAATGGAATAAAAGCACCACGCATCGCCGGACGAGACACAGCCCACGCCATAAAAATCAAGGTGGCAGGCTTCATTAACTCAGAAGGCTGAAGCATAATAGACCCCGAAAAAACAATCCAACTTCGGGCATGATTAATCGTTTTTCCAAGAGGAAAGGTCAACAATAATAAAAGAAGACCAAGCACATAAAAAACCCACGAATAACGCGCTAATATCCGATAATCAAGCATCGCAATAATAAAATAAAGAATTCCGCCTAACACAATCCACTGAATTTGCCGATACCACTTTGCCGCAAAATCACCACCAATCTCAACACCAGCACCATAAATAAACACGACTCCGATAATCAACAGCGTTAACTGCAAAAAAACCGCAACAAAATCCATTCGTGTTATTTTTGCAATTAATTTTTTTACAAAAAGTTCATTCATTAATCGTTCTATAATCCGTTATTACGGCTCTGTTAAATAAAAAAAATCCCCATGGAAAAACACGGAATATCTCCTGTCCGTTTATAGATTCGTGCGTCTCTTTGAGATTTTGAACATCTAATTGCATCAGCGGCGTCTTTTTCATTACACAAAAAACACGCATTACACTGCGTGTATCCATAAAACTTTTGAAAAAAGCACTATATTACAACTGAAAACTAAAACAAAAATACTATAACACTCACAGAAGAAAAAACAATTAAAAATGGATATATTTACTGCTATTTTACGCTTTTCGTTATCCATCCTTTTCGGTGGATTAATCGGGTTTGAACGCGATCGTCATGGCCGTGCTGCCGGACTGAGAACAAACATGCTTGTTTGTTCCGGATCAGCACTTTTTACCATTATATCAATCACCATTTCAACCGTGGGCGACCCCGGGCGAATTGCCGCACAAATTGTTTCCGGCATTGGCTTTCTTGGCGCAGGTACCATTATAAAGTCCGGATTTTCAATCCGCGGATTGACCACCGCAGCCTGCATGTGGGTCGTAGCAGCTGTTGGCATGGCGACGGGATGCGGAATGTACGAAATCGCTTCTTTCTGCACAATTGCCACACTGGTCATTATGATTATCGCAAAATATATTGAAAATCGTGTCAGCCGCGTTTCTTCTCTAAAACTGAAATTAATTACCAACTCCATGGAAAATATTATTCAAGTCGAAAAAGCATGCCAAGAACATCATTCGGTCAATATTACTTCCATGAATACTGAATATAGCAAAGAAACTGGGCTTCATACCAGCACGTTTGTATTAGATGTCATGAGCAATGTGAAGAATGAAAAAAATGTCACATTGTCGTTGGCCAGTACAATCGAAAAAATTGTGCCAAAACTCGATTATTATCGCTTGGAATGCTTAAATTAAATACTTAAATTAAGGAAAATATAGATGAATATAAGCGATCTGTCTTACAGTAAATATCAGCGCCTCGTCGCTGTCGAAATAAATAAATCGGAACAAGCAGAGTTATTTTTTCGAGATAAAACAGGCACTGTAACTTCCGAATGTCATGATTTTGCACCGTGGCTGCTGACTGCAGGACCAGAATTGGCAGCAAAACTCCCCGGAATTCAATCCTGCACACCCCTTGAAGGCACCGGCTATCTAAAAAACTTGGTTCAATTTCAAAATTTTCAGGCTTACAAAGACGGCATCAAAGAACTCAAAAAAAATACGGGACAAAATCCCAGCTCACCACTCGCACCCTATCGGGTTTTCAGCGATGAAAGCCAGCAGCTACTCACGATGCTTCCCGCAAGGCTGTTTCAGGGAATGGCCTTCGATGAACTGCGACGCTTACAACTCGATATCGAAGTGCGCTGCAGCATCCCCGGATCCTTTTGTAAAGCCGAACGCGAACAAGATGCCATTATTCTCGTTTCTCTGAAAGACAACACCGGCTGGGAAATCTGCCTCTCCGCAAAAGAAATCGGCGAAAAAGAATTGCTGAAACAAATGATCGCTGTTATTCAAAAACGCGACCCCGATGTCATCGAAGGACATAATATATTCAATTTCGATCTCGCCTATATCGAAACACGTTGCAGGCGCTATAAAATTCCCTTTGCGATCGGCCGCGGTAATCGAGTGGTAACTTCACGAACTTCACGCTTCCGCGCTAGTGAACGCGTATCCAGTTACAAACGCTATGCTATCTATGGTCGACATGTCATCGATACCTACCATCTCGTCCAACTCTTCGATGTAACACAGCGTAATATGGACAGCTACGGCCTAAAATTTGCCGCCAAGTATTTTAATGTCGCGTCTCCAGATCGCACTTATGTCGATGGCGGGGATATTACGCGAATGTATGACGAACATCCCGATATCCTGATGGAATATTGCCTTGATGATGTTCGCGAAACTGATGCGATCAGCCGCATTCTTTCACCGAGCTATTTTTATCAGGCCCAAATGATCCCCTATTCCTACCAAAATTGCGTTACCCGCGGCAATGCCACCCGTATTGACGCTTTGCTTTGTGCGGCTTATTTGCAAAAACGCGGCAGTTTGCCCACGCCGCAGACAAGCTCTGCCTTCCAGGGCGGGTTGACGACTGCAGATCTGGAGGGGGTTTTCTACAATGTGTGGCATATCGATGTGCGCAGTCTATATCCGTCTATTATTATTGCAGATCACCTTACACCAATTAATGATCATTTAAAGATCTATCCGGATCTTTTAGGAAAGCTGCGTTTGTTCCGTCTAGAAGCTAAGGATGCCATGCGCAAAGCCACCGGCAAAGAATACGAACACTACAATGCACTGCAGACTACCTTTAAAATTTTAATTAATTCCTTTTACGGCTATGTTGGTTTTTCAATGGGGACCTTTAATGATTTTCATATGGCCGCTGCCGTTACCAACCGCGGACGGGCCATCTTAACATCCATGCATGATTATTTAATTAAAATGGGTGCTTTGGTTATTGAAATGGATACCGATGGTATCTATTTCACCCCACCAGAAGGCATCACAGACCAAGAAGTCATGCAACAAAAGGTACAGGAAATTCTTCCTAAAGGCATTGAAGTTGAACTTGACGGAACATTCAAAGCAATGTTCGCCTATAAAAGAAAAAATTATGCCCTATTGCATCATGATGAAAAAATCACCATGACTGGCGGTGCCCTGAAATCCCGTGGGCTGGAGCCCTTCCAACGCAACTATATCCGTGCGCATATCTCGCTGCTACTTCATGGTCGGGAAAAAGAAATTGACGCGTTGTATGAACGCTATATCAGCGATATCGAAAACCATCGTCTGCCGCTTCGCGATTTTGCTAAGCGCGAAACACTGTCAACGCCGCCGGCTGTCTATGCCGAAAAATTAGCATCCGGCAAAGGACGCAAAAGTGCGTCTTATGAACTTGTATTGAAATCCGAGCATAAGCATTTTCAAGGTGACACGGTTTACTTTTATGTCATTGGCACCAAGAAAAAAGTAACGGTCGCCGAAAGTTCTCAATTATTGGATGACAATAAGGACAACACCCGCAATGAAAATGTTGCATACTACCTTGAAAAGCTAAAGCAACTCCGGGATAAATTTTAAAATAAAACTTTCGTATTCCACCTCGTTGATTTTAAAACTTAACATTTGGGGATATAATATATGTATTACTAATTTTCTCGGAGTTTTTTCTTTTTATGCCTGATTTTTCATTTTGTTTTCGCCATCAGCAGTATTCTTTTGGTACGTACCCGGCTATTATGGGAATTATCAATATCACGCCGGATTCCTTTTCGGATGGCGGGCAGTTTTATTCTCCAGAAAAAGCACTCCAGCACGCGCAGCAAATGGTTACCGATGGTGCTGATTTTATCGATATTGGCGGGGAATCTACGCGTCCTGGATTTGCTCCCATTTCTGAAAAAGAAGAGCTGGCTCGCGTGATACCCGTTATCAAAGCGATTCGCAAAGACAGCAATATCGCCATTCCGCTGAGCATCGATACTCACAAAGCAAATGTTGCCGATGCTGCGTTAGAAGCAGGCGCCGATATTGTTAATGATGTGAGTGCTCTAGGTGATCCCGCAATGCCTGCAGTTATCAAAAAACATTCCGCAGGCGCTATTTTAATGCATGCCGAAAAACTGTCCGCAACCGCAGATACGCTTTTTGTGGTTCAAGCCTATCTACAGCACCGATTGCAAACAGCAATGAAACAAACGGGGCTTTCCAAAGAATTTTTCTTATTAGATCCCGGCATTGGATTTGGAAAAAATCAGGAACAAAATTTAACACTTTTGCGCCATTGTAATTCCTTTCGAATTTCAGGCTGCGGCGTTTTAATTGGCATGTCTCGAAAATCCTTTTTAGGCGAGATGCTAAAAACCCCATCCCCAAAAGAACGCTTGGCAGGAACTCTGAGCACCGCTCTTTTCTGTGGGATGAAAGGCTGTGAGATTCTTAGAATGCATGATGTAAAAGAAACAGTCCAGGCCTTCGCCTGCCAAAAAATACTGCAAAAGGAATTCGATGTCTGACTTTTCCTGGCTAGCACTAATCATAAATATGATTGAAATCGGCATTCTGGCCACAATATTTTACTATATATTGCGCCTCTTGCGGGGAACTCAGGGCATCATTATGCTGATAGCGCTTTTTGTGCTCCTAACAATTATAAGCCTGCTTGTCCATTTTTTTAATATGGAAGTGCTGGATTGGCTGCTGAAACAAATATTCAAGATCCTCCCGCTTTTCCTTATTATTATTTTTCAGAATGAAATTCGACGAACGCTGCTTTTCCTAGGAAGACATAAATTTCAAATCTTTCAAAAACTCTCTTCGGATCAAAAAAATCTCGAAAAGGAAAATATGATCGATGAAATCGTTGATGCCGTCTGTGCCTTTACAACCCAACCCGCCTGGAAATTTTATCGAAAACCGGAAATCCATAATATCGACGCGCCGCTAAGCAACGAAAATATTGGCGCGTTAATTGCTATTGAACGCAATGTCGTCCTTGGCGATTATATCAGCAAAGGTGTTCCGCTCTATGCACAAGTAAACAGCATGCTACTGCAAACAATCTTTTATAAAGGAACGCCACTGCATGATGGCGGAGTCATTATACGAACTCCTAATATTGTCGCCGCCGCCGCTCAATTTCCTCTAAGTCAGGGCAAAGAAGAAGGCCCTACACATTCACGTCATCAAGCCGCACTCGGTTTAGCCGAAGATACCGACGCACTGATTATCCTTGTATCCGAAGAATCCGGCGACGTCACATTATCCACACATGGATCCGTCCTAAAAAAAATGCGCTCACCGAAAGAATTATCCAATTACCTCCGGCTTTACTTAAACACGCCTATAACGCATAAAAAAATAACCACAAATGCTGCAAATTAACTTTTCCATACGCTTAAAAATTTATTATCAAATTTTTAAAAAATTTCTATGTCGAGACAGCTGGCGGAAAGCATGCGCCCTTTTGCTAGCTGTCTTTTGTTGGGGAATCATTTTTCAACAAGTCACTCCCGCAAATCGCCAGTGGGATGTTGTAAACAATATTCCAGTAACTCTACGAGAATCTGCAGATATCTATGTCCCTAAACAAATCCTCCCAACAGTTCGCATAAAAATCGCCATTAATTATTCCTATAAAGACCGCCATTTTACCCCAAAAGAATTTTTATTGCAAGTGGATCCCAAAAAAATACCACTCAATATTTCGGATGGGAAAATGCCCATTAGCAATTATACCGTAACGCTTACCGAAGATCATATTTTAAAAAAACCAGATGGTATTTCAATTCTTAAATTTGACCCCCCCACAGTCTCTTTTCAGCTGGATCCAATTATCCAAGCTCAAAAAGATGTGTCAGTTCCTGTTCAAGGCGAAGTACGAGACGGCTATGCCTATTCTTTACACCCCATTCCATCACAGGTTACACTCCATGGTCCCTCTTTTCTTGTCCATCAACTCGAATCCATTAAAACAAAACCGATCTTCCTTTTTCCCGCCAATTCCCACGATTTTATGGCATCGGTTAAAGTCTTAACATCCGATAACCCAGCCCTGAAAGTTTTTCCAGATAAAATAAAAGTGCAGGTTAAACTCGAAAATACGAAAAAATTCACGACACAAAAATATGACAACATTCCGCTGAGAGTTTTGTTCTCACAAATATCTCCTCTAACCCTGAAAACCACCCTGCCGCAATCCATACAACTTATTCTGCAGGGCCGCAAAGACATTTTAAAACAACTCAGTACGCAATTACCTCAGGCCTATGTTAATCTTTCTTCTTATATTATTCCCGGTAATTATAAAGTTAAAATCCAACTTACCGAGCTACCAAATGGTATCTCTGTACAATACATCTCACCTATCGAATTGAATATCGCTCTGATAAAAAAAACGACCGAGTCTCTGAAAAATACTCCAAAATGAAGAACCAAACCACGAACACAATCCCGACTCTTATTATTACCGGCCCTACCGCAACCGGAAAAACCGCCTTGGCAGTTTGTCTCGCACAACAATTTAACGGCGAAATAATCAGCGCCGATTCACGTCAAGTCTATCGCGGCCTCGATTTGGGCACCGGAAAAGACTTGGAAGAATATCAACAAAAAAACAACTCTATTCCGTATCACTTAATCGACATTGTGGACCCAATGGAAGAGTTCAATCTCTTCCTCTTCGTCCAAAAAGCAAGACAGGCCCTCCTGGAAATTAAACAACGAAATACCCTGCCAATTCTTTGCGGTGGCACACCACTCTATATCAACGCTCTTCTGAAAGGCTATGATCTTCAGGGCGGTGAGCCCGATGAAAAACTCCGAAAAGAACTCGCCCTAGTACCCCTCCCTGAATTAATCAAAATTCTCAAAAAAGAAGCCCCGAAAAACTTCTTTGACCGCGTAGACTGCACGCAGCCACAACGCGTCATCCGAGCTATCGAAATCGTACGCACAAAACAACCACCACAAAAAATGGAGCCCCTGCAAAACACACTGGTTATCGCCCCAAAATTTTCGCGACCCATTTTACACCAGCGTATCGAAAAAAGACTCCGCGACCGCTTTAATAACGGTATGCTGCAAGAAGCAAAAACTCTGCATGACCACGGGATGACCTGGGAAAAAATGGAATGGCTCGGGCTGGAATATCGCTATATGGCACGACATCTCTCCGGTCAGCTCTCGTTCGATGATATGTTCCAACAATTACTCGCCCATATTCGTCAATTTTGCAAACGACAAGATATCTGGTTCCGCAAAATGGAACGCGAAAATATCGACATCCACTGGATTCCAGAAGGAAATTACAATGACGCAGTATCCCTTGTTCAAAACTGGCTCACAAATAATAAAAAAGAACCTAATAGGAAAATTTTAGAATGAACTTTACAAAACTGATATTCGCTACTTTTATGGTTATACTTTTTGCGGCATCCGCCACGGAGCTCGAATATCCACCCGGTACCAGCCCCCTATTTAACCATGTATCCGATCCGCTGGAAGGATATAATCGCTCAATCGAATGTTTTAATAAAAATGCCGAACTGCATCTTGCTTATCCTCTCGGCACGGCTTATAATGCACTCATGCCGGGAGTCGTACGAACGAGTCTTTATCATTTCAAACGAAACCTGCTTTATCCGCTGCGATTTATTAATTGTGCTTTACAAGGCAAAGGCAACTCCTGCTGGACTGAAACGGAACGCTTTTTTGTGAATACGACCGTTGGAGTAGCCGGTATCATGGATCCAGCCAGCAAATGGCATATTCCGATCGCCGAGGAAGATTTTGAACAGACCCTGGGGCATTATGGTATGAAAGACGGCTGCTATATTAATTTGCCCTTCTTGGGTCCAAGCTCGGCCAAGAACGTCCTGGGACTTTTGCTGGATACCCCCTGTGATCCATTGTTTTGGATCACAAATGACACTGTAAGATACAGCGCCAATGGCACGCTTACCTTTAACAGCGTGTCTTCGAATACCAACACCCTAAATGAATTTTTTACCACAACGTATCAGACCTATCCGATGACACAGGCATTCTATTTTCAGCGCTATCAAATGCTGACCAAAGATGTGCCACTGCCGCATTGCCCCAATCCCGATACCGATCAAGCATTTAATTTTATCAATTTTGTCCCGAAGCTCTCTTCCACAATTTCCCTGCGGAAAGAACGCTTTGCTCAATTTCCAAATTCCAAATATAAAATGCCGTATGCCTGCTGGCCGCATAAAAACCCCAAAGGCGTTCTGCTTATCCTTCCCGGAATTGGCGGACACCACATGGATTCCAGCGTGGCTGCCCTCGCGGAAGTCTTCTATCAGCACGGATGGTCTTGCGTGGCAATCAGTTCAACATTTACACCGGCTTATTCTCTGAATATTCCCCAATTGACACTCCCTGGATTTTTTCCCCGCGACACCACAATATTGACAACCGTTCTAAAAACAGTCGTCGCCGATTTCACGAAGCGCTATCCATATGCCGTCAATAAGGACCCCGTATCCATTATCGGATTTTCGCTTGGCGCCATCAATGGGCTCTATCTGGCCGCCGAAGAACAAACCCATAAAGAAACAGCCCTTCCCGTAAAAAATTATGTCATAATTAATCCACCCCGTAATATACTGCATGCCTTAAAAGTGATCGATCAATTCTTCGCAATCCCCGAAAAATGGCCCGCAGATAAACGCGAACAAATAGCCGCAAATCTCTATCAAAAACTTGGCGCAATTCTGCAAAAACAAGCACTTTTAGTTCAAAACAACACGCCACTGCCGCTGACTAGAGAAGAATCTCAATTTTTAATTGGACTGAATATGCATCTTCAGTTAACCCAGCTTATCTGTGCCACGCATAAAAGAAATCCCATGGGCATTCTCAAAACAACCCCAATAAAACCTAGTCCAAATGAAATCTGGCGTCAAGCACTTTTTATCACCTTTAGCGATTATATGAATAAAGTCATGTTCCCGCCAGAAAAACTAAAAGAAATGTCCATGACTTTAGCACAAGTACAACAAAGATGCTCGCTTGATTCGTTAACGCCATATCTTGAAAACAACCCCAAAGTCCACTTATTTCAAAATAAAAACGATTTTCTCCTTTCAAAAGAGGATATCATTTGGTTTAAATCCGTTTTTAAAGAACGCGCACATATCTTTTTACACGGCAGTCATTTAGGAAATATGATGCTCTCCGAATATCAGAAAAAATTGCTCGAAGCATTAACAAAAAAGGAAGAATGAACTCCAATATTCATTTCAAACAGAAACCTTCGAAATTCTTCCTCCACCTTTGTAAATCAACAGCAAAAGCGATCAAACAATATCATATGATCGAGGAAAAGGACCGACTCCTTGTTGGAATCAGCGGCGGCGAAGATAGCATGATGTTGATGCATGTACTGCAGCGACTACAACAACGCGCCCCAATCCATTTCGAGCTGATTCCCGCTCTGATTAATATGAACTTCACCGGCTTTAATGTCAATGCGGTGCAAAAGTATTGCCAACAACAAAAGTGGAATTTGCAGATCGTCACCCTGGATGGACAAGAAATTCTGGAACAGCATCAAGCCGGAAATAAGCCCTGCCCAATGTGCTCACGCTTGCGCCGCGGTAAACTTCACGGCCTCGCCGATAAACTTCATTGCAATAAAATTGCCCTCGGTCATCATTTGGATGATATCTGCGTGAGTTTCCTGCTCGCCCTTTTTCGTGGTGGCGGACTCAAAACGATGGGCGTCAATGTACCAGCCGATGCCCAATCAAAACAACTTATCCGCCCTTTTTGCTTTTCAACAAAAGAGACGATTCACACAGTTGCCGAAACATTCGATCTGCCTAAAATCCAGTCCTGTCCCTTTGAAACGCAACTAAAGGAACATGGCGATCGCTTCTATCTCGAAAATCTTTTAAAATCACTCAATCTTAAATTTCCTTATATCCGCAGCGCGATGCTGCATTCTCTCAGCGATGTGCGACTTGTACATCTGCTGGATCCGCGCTATTTATCCGAGTTGAAAGATCCGGATGCCGGCAAATTATAAAACCGAAAAAAAGGAAAGATTATGAATAAAGTTCTTTATTTGTTCAGTCATTATCCGCGCTGGAGTGAGACATTT
>JBAYAV010000030.1:0-16594 GCA_041669565.1 Lentisphaeria bacterium | reverse complement strand
CGCGGCAAATAACCAATTTCACCGTCCGATAATGTTTCTTCCACGCGCATTTTCACAAAACTGCGCAAACGCTCCTCCGGAGACGCATCCTCTTTGATGTACGCCGCAATACGTTTCGACTCCAAATCATCAAAATATTTCCATACCATACGATAAAGATTACCCTTGCCGCCAAAATGATAATTCACCGCCGCAATATTCGCCGATGCCGCATCACAAATCTCCTGCGTCGTCGTCTTTGCAAAACCTTTTTGAGCAAAAAGCTTGCTTGCCGCCTTGATAATTCGTTCTTTGGTATTCTCTTTTTGATTCATATAGATCACCATTTTTTTAGTCACATTTTGGGTAAAACTATAAAATATAGCATTAAACCAATATTTCAAACAATCATTTGAAATATTGGTTTAAAAAATGAAACTTTCTGCAAAAAAAATCAGGCGTTTGTTAAAACTTGGCGCTGGAGGACAATAAGACCGCTAATCGTGCTGAGCACAACAATCACCGCGCAAAATCCAAACACAACTAAATAATTATAGTCCTCAGCAAGGTACCCGCCAATAAATGGACCAAGCACGCAAGCAACGCCAGCAATGCCCTCATTAACGGCAACATATTTCATACTTTTATACGGATGCACCAAAGAATGATAAATAGACATCAGATAGAACATCCCAGAATACGTTCCATAGAAAAAGGAAGCGATATATAGCGCAATACAATTCAACTGCAAAGCATATAGAACGAGCCCCGCAATTCCACAAAATCCCATAAAAGCAACAGCTGCTTTGCTGTAGTACCATCTTGTGCGTTTTAGCAAAACAAAAGCCACAAGAACCTGCATTGCGCTCATCGTTGAGAGGATTAATCCGGTATGAAAGCGCGACACATTCATTTGCAACGCAAGATCCGGTTCCAGCGAGCGCGCAATCGCGATCGTGAACATTCCACATCCGCCCATAATCCAGCCAAGCAATGCGCAGTCCGGCAAATGGAATGATTTACAAGCCCGTTTTATGCTTTCCGGCTCGTCCTCCTGCATGATATCATCGGGCTTATGTTTTTCGAGATAGACAAGTTCTGCTAGAATAACAAGGCCCATAACAGCTGTTAGAATATAGCCGCACTGCGGGCCCATACTACTAAAAGCCAGCGCACCAATTGCAAGACCAGCACTAAAAGAGATTGTATAGATGCAAGTTGAGCGCGCAACGCCGGCAACTTTATCTTTTTCGAGGCTTTTCATATAGACCTGAAACGGCGTTGTAAAACTAGCAAATACAGCACCAAAAATAGCGACCCAAAGATACTGCATTTTTAAAGATGGTATCCATAGAAATGCCAGCGAGACAAGAACGAGCATAACTGCGCTGCCCAATAATATTTTATAGGCTCTCGATGGCCTAGAAAGACGCCCCAAGATCAAACAGACAATCGAATACATAAACGCCCAAATCGCCATACTTCCGGTAATCATCATCTTATGAACACCGGCTTCTGAAAATCGATACGCCACCATAAAAAGAATACCGCCGGTAGCGCAATTCATTAAAACAGGGATGTTAAAAAGGAAAAAACGAATCATAATACATTCCGCTTAAGCAATTTTTTTTGTTTTATTATGTAAAACAACAGCAACACCAATGGAGCTGACGATCACAATAACAGCACAGAGCCCAAACACGACTTTAAAGTTGCTTATTTGGGCAAGATAGCCCCCAAAAAGCGATCCCAAAACACCAGAAATACCAACAATTGCTTCATTAACAGCAACATACTGCGGGCTCTTATACGGATGCACTAAAGAATGATAAATAGACAGCAAGTAAAACATGCCAGAATAGATACCATAGAAAAAAGATGCCATGTACAGCGTCCAGCAATTCAAATGTAACGCATACAACAAAAGCCCGACAGCACCGCAGAAGCCTAACAACAAAACCGCCTTCGGATCATAATACCACTTTGTGCGCTTCCGAATCACAAAAGACACAACCGCCTGCATCACACTGACAAACGCCAGAATCAACCCGATATGGAAAAGTGGTATATTGATTTGCAAGGCCAGCCCCGGCTCCAGGGTACGCACAATGGAGATAGTAAACAACCCACATCCTGCTAAAATCCACCCAAGCAACGCACAATCCGGCTTGTGAGTAATTTCAGAAGAAACAGTTGAAACATTCGACGATTTTTCCTGCGGACAACACGGCCTATGTTTTTCGATATACATCATTCCGAAAAAGATAATACAAGCAAAAACAGCAATAAGGACATAACTAAAATGCCAATCCATACTACTAAAAAGAAAAGCCCCCAAAGCAAGACCAAGACTCCATGATATTGTATATTTGCAAGTCGAATACGAAACATCAGCAATCGTGCCCTTTTTAAGTCCTTTTATATAAACCTGAAATGGCGTTGTAAACAAAGCAAAAACAATTGCGAATAAAACAATCCAGACAAATTGCATATACAAAGAAGGAAATATCAAGAAACCCATGGCTGTTAGACAAAGGGCAACACTGCATATCAGCAGCATTTTATAGGCTCTTGATGGTTTTGCATAATGCCCCACAACCAAGGATGCCAATGCGTAAATCACGGCCCAAACAGTCATCGTGCCCGTCGTTATCATTTTATGAACACCGGCTTCCGAAAATCGATAGGCCGTAATAAAGAAAATTCCGCCCGTCGCACAATTCATAATAACGGGGATAATAAAGGTCAAAAAGCTAGACATTGAAGTAGCAATCCATTGAAAGTTAAAAGAACGCTGTGTTTACGTAAAGCGCGCAGTCGAGCGTCTTTTACGAAGATATCGAATAGGAATAAATACTGTTTATGCCGCCGAAGTCATTTTACTGCGAACAATATAAGACGCCAGCAAGACCGCGAAAACGATCACCGCCGCACAAATATAAAACACCACACCAATACTGATATATTGTGCAACAATTCCGCCGAAGACTGCCCCAACAACACAGCCAACACCAACGAGAGCTTCATTTACGCCAATATATTTCGGGCTTTTTTCCGGATGAACAAGCGAATGAAAAGTCGCAAACAAATAGAACATGCCAGAAAAAACACCATAAACAACCGATGCCATATAGAGCGCAAAGCAATTTAATTTCAAAGCATAAAGCACCAGTCCGATAACACCGCAAAGCCCCAAAAATAAAATTGCGCCAAAATGGTAGAACCACGTTTTGTTTTTCATCATAAAAAGTGCCACCACAGCCTGCATAATGCTCACCAAAGCGAGAATAAGCCCCGCGTGCAATTGCGAGATGCCCATTTTCACTGCCAAAACCGGCTCAAGTGTACGAACAATCGATATTGTAAAAGTGCCGAGTCCTATTAAAACCCATCCAGCCATCACGCAATCTGGTTTGTTTTTCAAGGAATCCGCAAGAGCATTCATTTTTTCCACTTTTTCCAAAACTTCGGTAAGCTCCTTTTTCGGCTTTTCTTCTTTGCAAACCTCCCCCTGTTTATCCCCAGAATAATCTTCCGAGACCGAACTACGGACTTTCTCAATAAGGAGAAGACTTATAAAAATAAAAAAAGCAAAAAAAGCAATGAAGCCATAGCTCCAATTTAGGCTAAGACTACTAAACAAAAAAGCCCCCACTGCCAGCCCAATGCTCCAAGAGGCCAAATACTTACAGCAGGAAGCAACAATACCAGAAGTCTGCTTTATTTCAAATCCTTTCATATAAATTTGAAATGGAATACAATAAAGCGCAAAAACGATTCCATAAAGAGCAATCCAAAAAAATTGCACATACAGATTCTGAAAGACAATAAATCCAATGGATACAAATAGCAATGCAACGCTACTGCTTAGAAGCACCTTAAAAGCTCGGGCTGGCTTTACGAAACGACCAACCACCAATGCTGACACCGCATAACTCAGTGCCCAACAGGCCATTGTGCCCGTAGCATAAAGCATTTTACTATTGGGATTCCCCTCCACTGCAAATCGATAAGCCGTAATAAAGAAAATTCCACCGGAAGCCACATTGATTAAAATAGGAACCAGGAAAACAACAAAACGCAACATAATAATGTCCTTATAGGAACAAGCGAAGGTGCTCTTCCTTTTTTATTCTTAGAATGCCGATACTCATGATCCAATAAAAAGGACTTTACTCCTTACAAAAATCAGGATCTTCATGCAATAATTTTTCAAAATACCCAATTGTTTTTTCCAACCCTTCACGCAACGGAACGACCGGCTCCCAATCCAGATATTTTTTCGCTTTTGATATATCGGGTTTCCGCTGTTTTGGATCATCTGCCGGCAACGGTTCGCGAATGATTTTAGAGTTCGAGTTTGTTAATTCAATAATCAGTTCCGCAAGCTGCAAAATAGTAAATTCATGCGGATTACCAATATTAATGGGCCCGTAGACCTCTTTCGGCGTATCCATCATACGAAGCATTGCCTCAATAAGATCATCGCGATAGCAAAAACTTCGGGTTTGAGAACCATCGCCATAAATCGTAATATCCTTATTCTGCAGTGCCTCCAGAATAAAATTACTCACCACACGGCCATCATTCGGTTGCATTCGGGGACCATAAGTATTAAAAATTCGAACAATTTTGATGGCAAGATTGCACTGCATCCGATAACAATTAAAAAGCGTCTCAGCGCAACGCTTGCCTTCATCGTAACACGAGCGGATGCCAATTGGATTTACATTTCCCCAGTATTCTTCCACCTGCGGATGAACACTCGGATCGCCATACACCTCACTTGTACTCGCCTGAAGAATTTTAATCCCGAGGCGTTTTGCCAGTCCCAGCATGTTAATAGCGCCATGCACACAAGTCTTTACCGTCTGAGCTGGATCACGCTGATAATGAATCGGCGACGCCGGACAAGCCAAATTATAAATCTGATCCACTTCTGCAAAAAGCGGAAAGGTAACATCATGGCGTATAACTTCAAAATGCCGATTATCCATCAAATGATAAATATTGCGTTTGGACCCCGTATAAAAATTATCCACACAAATAACTTCATCGCCGCGATCCAACAAACGCTCACATAAATGGGAGCCTAAAAAACCACTGCCGCCTGTTACAAGTACTCGTTTGTGTGTCATCATTCATCCCTTAATTTTTTATTTATATTAAATGTTTATTCAAGGTTTTATCTAATTCTAGCAATATACTCTGTCTTATATCATGTATCAAACCAAAATATAATTTTCTAATTTTTTTTCGTGTTATTCGATTATAGAATCCATTTTTACAGGCTCTTACACCCCATTGAATAATGCCCAAAAAAACAATATCACTGCTTCATTGCTTCGTCGGCAAAAGGAAAAACAGAAAAGGAAAAAGGCCCTTGCAAATCAGAAAAGATTTACAAGAGCCTTCTTTTATCTACAAATTAAATTGCAGATTACATAATTTCGCCGATCTTCTTATAAAGATCCGCTCTACGGATTGCATCCGCTTCGCACTCTTTGAATAACTCATCTGCTTCATCTTTCGCAGAAGTTCTTCTCAAAGAAGCATAACGACGCTCACCACTCAGGAATTCCTGGAACATACCATTCGGATCCTTGCTGTCCCAAGAGAATTTCTTCTCCGGATTTGCAGGATTGAAACGATATAGAGGTACATAACCGCAATCAACGGCTTTTTTCTCTTCCTGCTGATGGAACATCATATTGATACCATGGTTAATACAAGGAGCATACGCCATAACCAAGGACGGTCCTTTGTAGCTTTCTGCTTCAACCATTGCATTCAGTGTCTGCTGACGATTTGCACCCATGGCTACACTTGCAGTATAGACATAGCCGTAATTCATCGCCATCAACCCGAGGTTCTTTTTGCCAACGCGTTTGCCGTTTGCGGCAAACTGAGCAACGGCACCAATCTGAGTAGCTTTAGAAGCCTGACCACCCGTATTCGAATACACTTCAGTATCCACAACCAGAATATTGATATTACGGCCAGATGCGATCACGTGATCTAAGCCACCATAACCAATATCATAGGCCCAGCCATCACCACCGATAATCCAGATGGACTTATCTACAAAGTAGTCGTCCAATTCGATAATCTTGGCAAGAATGGGGCTCTTGCAAGTTTCAGCATCTTTTTTCAAAAGAACTTTAACAGCATCTTGAGCTTCGAAGGCTTCTTGTGTTTCAGAGGCATCCCAAAGATCCATGCACTTATTAATAGCCGCTTTGGTTTCTGCAGAGAGATCATCCGTTTCCAGAATCATCTCAATATTCATCTTCAACTGCGCACGGTTGTTATCCACAGCTAAGCGCATACCGAGACCGAACTCAGCATTGTCTTCAAACAGACTATTCGCCCATGCTGGTCCACGACCGGCCTTGTTCTTGCAATACGGAATGGTCGGGAAAGTACCACTGTAAATAGAGGAACAGCCAGTCGCATTAGCAACGAGCATACGATCACCGAACAACTGAGAAACCAATTTCACATAAGGTGTTTCGCCACATCCGGCACATGCACCAGAGAACTCGAACAAAGGCTTGCGTAACTGACTACCCTTTACGGTCGTCGCTTTATTGTTTCCAAGAACATTATCCGGTGTCGCATCGAAGAATTTAACATTCTCTTTTGCGCCTTGTTCTTGAGCTTCAGCCAATGTCTGCCATTCAAGAGCATTCTTGCCGTCTTTTTTACCAGACATTGGGCAAGATTCGATACAAACGCCACATCCTTGACAATCTTCCGCATAAACCTGGACTTTGAATTTCAAATTTGGATCTGCTTTTGGACGAACATCAACTGCGCCAAATGTCTTCGGTGCATCGGTGAGATCTTTCAAACTGATCAACTTACTGCGGATTGCCGCATGTGCACAAACCATATTACAAATATTGCATTGAATACAATTTTCTGCATGCCAGACCGGGATACGAGGTGCAATACCACGTTTTTCCAAACAGCTCGTTCCAGTTGGCAGGCTTCCATCAATGGACATTGCCGATACCGGAATCGAATCTCCTTCCAATTTCATTGTAGGAAGAATAATTTTCTTGGCAAAATCATTTGCATCAGCAGGCAGTAATGGTGCTGGAACAAAGTCGGTGATACCATCCAGGCTCGCGGGTACTTTGATTTCTTTCAAAGCCGCAGCTGTATTATCAATACAAACCCAGTTCTTTTCAACAATATCCATTCCTTTTTTCATAAAACGCTTCTTGATAGATTCCTTCAGCATCTTAATGGCAAATTCAGGATCCAGAACTTTTGAGATCAGGAAGAAAGAGGTCTGCATTACGGAGTTAATCCGCTTGCCAAGCCCCGCATCCATGGCGATCTTTAAGGCATTGATGTTATAGAAACGAATATGTTTCTTAATAATCATTTCCTGCATTTCACGCGTCAACTTGCTGAAAACTTCTTCATTGCTGTATTCCGAATTCAGTAAGAATACGCCACCCTCAGTCAATCCGCCAATCATATCATAACGGCCAATATAAGCCGGATTATGGCAAGCCGTAAAATTCGGCTGAGTAATCAAGTATGGAGAAGTAATCGGTTTCATTCCGAAACGCAAATGCGAAACAGTAACCCCGCCTGATTTTTTAGAATCATAGGAGAAATAGCCCTGCGCATACATATCGGTATTATTACCAATTAACTTAATAGAGTCTTTATTCGCACCAACGGTACCATCGGAACCCAAGCCCCAGAAAGTACAGCTAATGGTGCCTTCCGGCTCGCAGATAATATCATCGCCTATCGCAAGAGACTTATGGGTAACATCATCATTAATACCAACCGTGAAGCCATGGAAGGCCGCGCCAGAAAGATGATCAAATACCGCTTTTGCCATAGCCGGCGTAAATTCTTTAGAAGACAATCCATAACGCCCGCCAATAATCTTCGCGGCCGCAAAAGGTGTCTCACGAACAGAATCAATAACATTAAAATAAAGAGGCTCGCCTAAAGATCCAGGCTCTTTGGTTCGATCCAAAACAGCAATCTTCTTCACGGTCTTCGGCAATGCATTCACAAATGCTTCTTTGTCAAACGGCAAGAAAAAGTGAACATTGACCATACCGACTTTTTCGCCATGCGCATTCATATATTTAACCGCAAGAGAAACAGTCTCAGCACCAGATCCCATTACAACAATGACTTTTTCTGCATCCGGCGCACCCACATAATCAAATAAATGGTACTGACGCCCTGTAACGGCAGCAACTTTATCCATATATTCCTGAACAATGCCCGGCAAAGCATCATAGTATTTGTTCACGGTCTCACGACCTTGGAAATAAACATCGGGGTTCTGAGCAGCAACATGCAACATCGGCTTTTCAGGACGAAGCGCGCGTTCACGAAATGCTTCAACATATTTCATGTCAACTAAGGAGCGCAAGGTATCATAATCAATCTCTTCGACCTTTTGAATTTCATGGGATGTCCGGAAACCATCAAAGAAATGAACGAAAGGAACACTGCTTTTTAGAGTGGCTAAATGGGCAACTGCTGCTAAATCCATTGTTTCCTGAACAGAGCTGGCGGCCAGCATCGCAAATCCTGTAGCACGACAGGCCATAACATCCGCATGATCCCCAAAAATTGCCAAGGACTGCGCGGCTAATGTACGAGCCGATACGTGGAAGACTGTCGGATACATCTCACCCGCAATTTTATACATATTAGGAATCATTAATAATAATCCCTGAGACGCTGTAAAAGTGGTTGTCAAAGCACCCGCAACAAGAGAACCGTGTAAAGCACCAGCGGCACCCCCTTCAGACTGCATTTCCATAATATTCAGCTTTTGGCCAAACATGTTCTTGCGACCTTGCGCCGCCCAAGAATCAGCTAATTCACCCATTACAGAAGATGGAGTAATAGGATAAATTGCCGCGACTTCACTAAAAGCGTAAGCGACATGCGCTGCGGCGGTATTACCGTCGATAGTTACCATTTTTGCCATTTTATTCTCCTTGACAATATGTAATAATAGAAACTCCTTAACAGTTTTCACTTGTCCAAGAGCTTTAAGAAAAAAGTAATCTTGCTAATATAAACTTTGACAAAGTATTTGCAAGAATAATAGAGACAAAAACGACTCTTATTTTCTTGTAATTTCAGATGAGATTCATTTTTTACCTACAAAAACAAAAAAAACATCCTATATATAAAGATATTAATATAGGATATTATATTTATTTTAAAGTTATTCAGCTATTTCAACAAAGAAAATCACCCAAAGCCCCGCGTTCCTTTCATAAATCAGAAAAAAAACGCGGTTTTTTTATTTTCAGTGAATCGCGGGCAAAGATGAAAAAATATTCTCTGCCATTCATGCGCCCGCCACAGCAAAATTGTCCAAAATTTTCAACCAATTATCGATCAATTTGCAGAGACATCAGAAATTCCGCATTGGTAGAAGTTCGTTTCAGTTTATCAAGCAGGCGTTCCATTGCATCCTGCGTTTGTGTGCCCCCGAGAGCCTTGCGCAGTATCCAGATACGCTCCAACTCTTCGGGATGAACAAGAAGCTCTTCCTTACGAGTTCCGCTTTGCTCTATATTAATTGCCGGATAAATACGACGATCCGAAAGATGGCGATCCAAATGCAATTCCATATTGCCGGTACCCTTAAATTCCTCGAAAATCACTTCATCCATACGACTGCCTGTATCAACTAATGCCGTGGCCAAAATCGTTAAACTCCCGCCATTCTCAATATTTCGAGCTGCGCCGAAAAAACGCTTCGGTTTATGAAGCGCATTCGCATCAACACCACCAGAAAGCACACGACCCGAATGCGGCTCTACCGTATTATAAGCACGCGCAAGCCGCGTAATACTATCCAGCAAAATGACAACATGACGACCATATTCCACTTGGCGTTTTGCTTTTTCAATGACCATCTCAGCAACCTGAATATGACGTTCCGGCGGCTCATCAAAGGTCGAACTCACAATTTCCGCATCCACACAACGCTTCATATCCGTAACTTCTTCCGGGCGTTCATCAATCAGCAGTATAATCAAATGAATATCATCATTATTTTTAACGATGCTATTCGCAATTTTCTGCAAAATCACCGTCTTACCCGTTCGAGGTGCCGCGACAATCAACCCGCGCTGCCCGCGACCGACAGGAGTAACAAGATCAATAACACGGGTTGAAAGTTCCTCTTTATTACGCTCTAACATCAAACGCTGGGTTGGATAATATGGTGTTAAATTTTCAAATGGCACCACGCGTTTTTTCATTTCAGGAGCCTCGTCATTAATCAAATCCACCTGTATCATTGCCACGAAGCGTTCTTTTTCCTGTGGTTTACGCACTTTTCCCATAACGGTATCACCCGTTCGCAATGAGAACCGTTTGATTTGAGAAGGACTCAAATAGATATCTTCTGGGCAAGCCTGATAATCAAAATCCACACTACGCAAAAAACCGAAGCCATCGCGTGTAACTTCAAGCACACCGCTACCATCCATTAAATCTGCACTATCCGTGCTCGTAGCACGAAGAATTTCGAACACCAACTCGTGTTTCGTCAACAGTCCAACGCCCTCAATATTAAGTTCCAGCGCGCGTTTTGCCAATTCAGGCATACTCATACGTTGTAAATTATTCACATTATTTCCATTACCGGCCTGTTTCGCCTGTTTACATTCTGATTCAACAATATTCCGAAACAGCTCTGGCCCCGGATCTCGATTTGTATTGTTATTTTTTTTGTTATTGTTGTTACTATTGTTATTGTTGTTACTATTGTTATTGTTATTACTATTGTTATTATTGTTTTTTAAGTTTTTATTCAATTTATTATTATTTTTTTGGGATGAATTATTTTTTGAGAAAGACGAAGTAGATCCTTTCCCGCGATTATTAGAAGGCATGGGTGTTTTCTGCTGCTGCGACGGCGTATTTGTATTATGAGAATGAGCCGGCGGCGGCAAAACGATTGGCTTTGATTTCGGTTTGCCATCGGTTAGACTGACCAGTCCCTCTCCCTCACGAGCAAACAGTGGCAAAAAGCGCGATAGATCTTTCGGAGGCGCTGGAGAATTTTTCTTTTCTTCCGTTTTTTCCGGTGGCAGGGTGTTTTTTTCAAGCGCCTTTTCCGTTTGTTCTTTAGGCGCTGTCTTTGCTTTTGGCTCCGGTTTCTTTTCTAGTTCAGTTTCTTCCATTTTTTTTGTTCTTCTTTTTGCAGGACTTTTTTTAGGTTTTATGACAAATTCATCAACTTCTTTATCATGGAAAGACGGCAAATCCGGCTGTAGTACAGAATCTTTTGCAGGCGCTGTTTTTTTTCTGTTCCGGGGAGAAGTTGAAGTTTCTTTTCGTACTGCCTTTTTCCCCCGAGCAACATTTTTTTTATCCGCTTCTGCTTTTTCTCCATTTTCATGGAAAGCCCCGACAGTGAATTCATCTTTGAATTCATTACTAGATTCATTCATAGCAATAACACCCACATGATATGTATAATAAAAAAAGAAAGAATAACCAATAAAAACCGAGCGAAACACTTTTGGCATTCCGGACTTTTCTATTTAAAATTAACAAAAAATAAGGACGAATAACAACCCAATAGTTCAAAAGTTATAAACACATAAAAGTTTAAACATGATGTATATCCAGTAATACGAGACAATATTTTATGTATTCCAGCAGTTTATTCGAAAAAAGAAAAAACCAAGGATAAGATATCCTTTTACAAACAAGGTAGTAATACGAAATAGAAATCTTAAAAACGCAAGGAAAATTCAGCGAGAGATTTGTTCATAAACTTTTTTACACTGGAGTTCTAAAATACGACACGAGCAAATTGAAATAATTCCAAAATCAGCCCGAAGTAATTTTTCTTCCATTGAAATTTGTGAATCAATTCGCGCCCCGATCTCTTTTTCAGACCACCCGCGCTGTAGCAAGCGCTCCCTTTGAGCGTTCTTATCACACCACAAAGAAATAACTTTTTTGGCATCTTTCTGCCATTCAGTTTCATACAACAAGGGAATTGCGCAATACAAATCAACTGCAGATTTTTCTACTTCCGCTAAAATATCACGACGAATTGCCGGATGCGTAACCGAATTCAGCCAACACAGCTCTTTGGTTGAATAAAAAGCCTTTTTTGCTATAATTTGACGGTTTAAATGACCATCATCTAATAGTACTTCGGATCCCCAACGAGATACAATTGCTAAATAAACGGAACTACCCGGTAAATAAATCTTATGCGCTACATCATCTGCGTCTAACGTACGCGCACCAAATTTTTGAAAAAACTGCAGAACTGTCGTTTTTCCAACACCAATTCCACCCGTTACGGCGATAAGTGACATGAGAACTTTTTTTTCCAAGATAAATTACGAACATTAAATATTTTATATATATAAGAAACTTAAAAATACTCAGTATGCTCGTCATAAATTATTTCGCTTTTACTAACATATAACATTATTTTTAAATGTCAAATCAAAACACACAACAAAATACCTTTTCATTCAAGACGATCTGCAAAACAACTGTTAAGGATGCCCCTTTTCTATTTTTTTATAAACAGAGAATAAAAACACGAAAGCAGTACCACCCCTTTCCGCTTTCTCCTTAACGGCACAGCTAAATGCCTGAATCGTTGGAGCCTCCAATAAGCACCTAAATATTTCCCTTGAAATCCTGAATAAAAAACAGAAAATAAAAATAATTCATCTAAGGGGCTGTAAAAAAATTAACGTGACAATTTGCCGAAAAAATCGTGATTTGATTTTGGGGCCGACAACGAGGAGCATACCCTCAGGCATGTGACGAGGTTGGCGGCACAAAAAGCATTCACGAGAATCAGGCAAATGTAAAGGTTATTTCTGAACAGCCCCTAAGACCAAAGACACCAAAACATTATCAAAATGGGACCGTAGATTTAACAAAAAAAAGGCTAAGAAAAACTTGAGAAAAACCGCAGCCGCCAAAGTTACAAACAGAAGCTTTTGTAAAAAAGAATAGTATGACATCACCAAACATAAAACCACAACTTTAACACAACTTTATTGTTGATTATTACGATAAAAGCGATATATTTATAGTTAATTACAAACCAATTAAATACAACATTAATCGAAAATGGACAATAAATTTATCTACAATAATGCCTACGAGAAGCTCGAGCAAGACATCCGTCGTCTCATATACACTCGGAAGCTTTTACCAAAACAAAAAATCAAATCCGAAACTCTACTAGCACTAAATTATAAAATTTCTCGCAGTACGGTTCGCAAGGCATTGAAAAACATTGAAAGTGAAGGGCTTATTAGAAAAGTTCGCGGTTCCGGAACATTTGTGACCGAAGAAAAGGAACGCTCCAACTATCGTTTCCATGTTCTATCAACAAAGATAAAACAACGGCAGATACTTTTTTTATCCTTTTCAACAGCATTTTCAGAAAGAACACTTCATCTACCAGATACCTTCCAACCCATTTTCAATGGTTTGTCTCAGGTATTTAATGCTTGCCGTTACAACTTGCTTGTCGCACAGGTAACTCCTCAATGGGAACCTCCGGCATGTCTCTTAAATGGCGATGTTGCTGGAATTATATTTCATGGCAATGTATCCGACGATTTTTGGAATCGATACATGAAGCATCTTCCGTGCATTGGTCTCCAATATTTCAATCCCAACTTTGACTGCAGTTGGGTTATGTTGGATTATTATAACCGCACTTATCAAATGGCCTCCTATCTCTATAAGCTTGGACATCGAAAAATCGCTTTTTTCTCTTATGGCATGGAAAAAAAGTCACCCAGGGCAACAAGCCTTAAAGCTTTTGATAAATTAGATGAATTGGGTTTACGCATGGAAAAAACATGGAAAATCATTATTCCCAAACCCCGAATTAATGGTGAGTTTTATCCAGAAGATACGCTACTAGATTTCAGCAATGATCTCGCAAAAGTATTTAAAACGAATAACGCTCCAACAGCGTGTATTTGTCTCGGTGAACATGTTGCACTAGAACAGGCATTCAAAAAAATTGGCCTCGAAATTCCTCGCGATGTAAGCTTAATTAGCACGTCGAATGTCATATTCCAAAATAAAGGGGAAAAACCACTAACCTATATTTATAGTAGACTTGAAGATATCTGCATAAAAGCAGCACAAATGATCGTTGAACTCCTGAATTCAACTACACCAATTAAAAATATTACGGTTTTAGTACGTTCCAAACTTATTATCGGCGAGACAACAGCAAAACCTCTCGTAAAATAATACCCCCCCCAAAAAAACGCGTATCGATCCTAAAATTTAGAGACAAGGAGGCTCATCATAACAAATAGAATTTTACTGAGATTTTTATAAAAAATAGGAAAAAAGTTCAAAATCATTTCAACACGTTAAAAATTAAAAGTTTAACAAAAAGACGCGTATCATTTTTAAATTAACTTTAAACAAAGAGGAAAAAGTATCATGCATTTTTTTAAATTATTTTTTGGAATCTGTATTATTGGAGGACTCGTAACTGTTGCTCATGCTAAGACCATCAAAGCAAGTTCATTTGGCTTTGATGCAGTTGATGCTACTCGCTGCTTACAAAAGGCAATTGATTCTGATACCGATGAAATTATTATTGATAATATTGGAACTCCGTGGATCGTAAAGCCGATAAAACTGCGTAGCAATCAAAAATTAATTTTTGAAGATGGCGTTGTTATTCAAGCAAAAAAAGGAGAGTTTAAAGGCCTATCAGATGCGCTTTTTAGTGGAAGAGATTTAGAAAATATCGCACTGGTAGGCAAAGGCAGCGTAATTTTCAAAATGAATAAAAAAGATTATCAGGATTCAAAAATATATCGTCCTGCTGAGTGGCGTACAACAATTAGTTTGAATGGCTGCAAAAATTTAGAAATAACAAATTTAACTTTATTGGAAAGCGGTGGCGATGGCATTTATCTTGGCCGTGGTTCGAAATATGTGGCTTGTTTTAATGTCATCATTGATAAAGTCATTGCTCTAAGACATCACCGACAGGGTATCAGCATCATAAGCGCAGAAAATTTAGTAATAAAAAATTCAATATTTAGTGATACTTCAGGAACGGCACCAATGTGTGGAGTTGATTTTGAACCGAATTCCTCTACTGAATTACTGCGCAATTGTCTCATAAAAGATTGTGAATTTTCAGGGAACAAGTTTTCCGGTATTTATTTTCACTTGCTGAAATTGGACGATAAATCTGCCCCTATTTCTATTACAATAGAAAATTGCAAAATCGACAATAACAAATCAGGAATAGGAATGGCCGTGGCGAATGATGATATTGATCCAGTCAAAGGATTTATTACATTCGAAAATTGCCGCGTATCAGCTTGCACAAATACGTCAATAAAACTAGGAAACTTGCAGGATAATGGAGTCAAGGTTGTTTTCAAAAATTGTGAAGTCGATAATCGTCAAGCTAAAAATGGGGATATTAATTTAAGCAGTTCCGGAAAAAAAGATTTCAGCAATGTTGTTTTTGACAATTTAACAATTTGGGAAAACCAGATAAAAAATCCGTTAACTTTTTATGGCTGTAGTGGAAATGGCATTCAAAAATTAACTGGTAAAATTACGATAAAGACAACAAATGGCAGCAAAATTTTAGATTTGCAGCAGTTTTCAAAAAAGTACCAACCAGACCCGAAAATCAAAAGTTTTAAAGTTGATACAATAGACTTGAAAAAATTAAAGCCTATTTCAAAAAAATATGTAGAAAATGATCATAAGATATTTTTTCGCGATAAATTTTGTTTCCTGCAATGGGCAGAACAGGGAATTCCTATAAAAATTACTTTTAATGCAAGAATAATTGGACGCTATCGTTTCAACCCAATGAATGTTGAAGTCTATGACAGCAATAACACCATGCTTGACAATTTTAAAATTACCGAATTAGAACAAGTTTATACGTTAACATCAAACACATCCCAGCTCTGCCGATTCCGTGTTAATACAGCAAAAAATTTATTGTCTGTTCGCTCTAATACTCCAGGTCTATGTTTTTCTACAGAAGATCGCTGTCCTATTTGCTTGTCTCGCGGCCGTTTCTATTTTGTCGTCAAAGCTGGCGTCGAAAATATTAACGTAGAATTGAGTGCCTCTGCAAATGAACCAGTGAATGCTCTTTTACTAAATTCTGATGGCAAAACAGTTGATTCCGTAAAGCAAATCAATGGCACCGTAATTCTAAATGCAACACGACAACCAAATGCCAAACGCGAAATTTGGAGCTTTAAAACAACTCAAGTGGTTGAAGATTACAACTTCAGAATTGGAAAACCATTAATGCCCATTATTGCCTTTGAACCTGAAAATTTATTGATTCAATAAGCAGAGCCTTTTATACACAAGATCAGACAGCTCAAAAAATGGAACCTCTTATTTCTGCATTTCAATTACTTAGATATCGAAAGATAACAACATTGTTATCTTAGGGGCTGTTCAAAAATAACCTTTACATTTGCCTAATTCTCGTGAATGCTTTTTGTGCCGCCAACCTCGTCACATACCTGAGGGTATGCTCCTCGTTGTCGACCCCAAAATCAAATCACGATTTTTTCGGCAAATT
>JBAYAV010000029.1:0-16918 GCA_041669565.1 Lentisphaeria bacterium | reverse complement strand
TCTTTACTTTCAATTCAAAGGCCCGACAGGAACCGCATGGCTGGACGAAGTAAGCATCCTTCCTTCCTCCTCTCCATCAGCAGCCAATAAATAGAAAGGCCCCACATTCATTAAAACAACGCACCTGTAAGCACCCTATAGGTTTTTTAGAATAAACCCCCGGTTATCTGTTTTTGGAAGACATCAGAAATGCTGCTGCCTTCCGGCGAATCCTTTGTATCGCAGGAAAGCGACTTCGATATTCCCTTGCTGGACATTTGTTACACGTCCAGTAGATCCCATTTTCGTGTTTCTTATTATCGCCACATCCGCGGAAATTCTGCATTTACCACAAAGCTAAATTGCAGGATTTTTTACAAACCTCAATGATCATCCAAAATAAGGCCCAAAATAATTATCCACCATAAAAACCGAAAGGCGCGCGAATCCAATAATCCAAGTATACCGTGTAAAGAGCCGTCAAGAAAGAGTCCGGATACAAAAACCAGAAAACGGGAGCGTTTTGAAGGAAATAGAATGGATAGCAAATAAGCGACAACGGGGTAAAAACCCCTATTTCCAATTACCGCCCCTCGATTTTAAGCCCCCCCAAGAAAGGAATACCCTCATGATTATTTTAACCACACCCCTGATCGAAGGCTATAAAATTATAGAATATAAAGGCCTCGTCACCGCTAAAAATGTTCGAGCAGTCAATGCCGTTCGAGATTTCATGACCTCATTTCGAGATATATTTGGCGGTCGTTCGGCCTCCTATCAAACCGTCATGGATGAAATTCAAAATGAAGCCATCGCTGAGATAAGTGCCGACGCTGAAAGAGCGGGGGCCAACGCCATTATCGGATTTCATCTGGACTTTGAAAATGTGGGTTCCAAAAGCAAATCCCTCATCATGGCTTTTGCCACCGGCACCGCTGTCATTATCGAAAAAATATAGGGTTCTCACCCAAAAAAACTTTTTCTTGTTTTGATATTTTTGCCGTCTCTTTTTCAAAAAAGAGGAGACATACTATCAAAGCAAGACAAAAGTCAGCATCCGGGTATAAATATACCGTAAAACGAGACGATATAATGCCCCTTACTAATTTGACGATGGCATGACAATAGTGCGTTTTACCGAGATTATCAAAACCCGGTCAAGCCGACCAACTATTCTAAAAATAAACGCCCTCATTTATACGTGCCGCGCAATCAATTTGCGGACAAATGCGGGGCAATAAAGAAATAAAAATGGATCCTTTTTTAGAAGAGATTCAGCCAGGACAACTCGTCAAAAATTATTTCAATCGAGCCATAACCAACTGCAGATCGCCCCAGACTTTGCGCTTGCATTCAACAAACTGTCGTTTCTGCTGTTTATAGCGCAAAATATATTCGGATTCATACGTCGGCATAACTGGAATGCCATGAAAATCCATCCACTTACCGCGCATTTTGCGGATTCCAATAACTCCCATTAAATAACGCAGGGGAACCGCTCCGAGCAACACAATTATTTCCGGCTTGATTAATTCTATTTGCCGATGCAGATACCCAATACAACAATTTGCTTCTTCTGCCGACGGCATACCATTTTTAACCATTGCACACTTGACAATATTCGTCCGATACGCAGCAGTCTTCGGATCCCTACCACCACGTTCAAGCCCCATTGCCTTTATCATATTCGTCAGCATCGTTTCCGCTTCAGTGGCCGCATCGCCACAGCTGGCCTGGCCACCAATAAACATGACCCGAGAGCCGATAACACCTTCCCCAAAAACAGGCGCTTTTTCCCCATCAGACAAAGGACATTTTTTACAAGTCTTAACCACCATCTCTAAATCCGCAAAAGTCAACGACTGCAATTTTTCATAATCCGCGCAATTTGCAGGAGCCGTATGCCGATTGGCATTTTCTACTCCGCTACGCGCAGCTAGGGCAGCCGGATCCAATGTAAGAGACGCCGAATTAATAGAAGATGGCATCGATGCAATATTCGGTTTCATCATTTGCGGCGATAAAGTCGGTGCGGACACTAGCGTCTCCGAAACGGCACGTGGTTTTGGTGCTAGCGTCTCCGGAACGGCACGTGGTTTTGGTGCGGACGTTTGAACTGCCGGCGATGCCGGGGGCAAATGGCCAAGGACCTTTTTATTTTCAGGTCCCAGCCAGACGCTCTCCTCACCATTCATGCGTTTTGCACGCAAAATTCGCATTAATTCTTCGGACACCGTTCCCGGCATAAAAAAACCTCGTTGTTATAGCACGACTTCTACTTTACGATTTCCTGGAACGACTTCCCCAATCACTTCGGCTTTAAAACCGCTTTCCCGACAAATTTTCAATCCGGCTTCCTGATCTTCTTTCGGAACAAACCAAACCATCCCGACGCCCATATTAAAGACGCGGTACATTTCATAAGGATCCACATTACCGGCCTTTTCAATAACCTTGAAAATCGGCGGCGGATCAGGAATACATGCGGCTTCAAAGCGAACCCCTACATTATCCGGCAAAATACGCGGCACATTATCATAGAGTCCGCCGCCGGTAATATGGGCAATACCATCCAAATGAAGATTTTCCAGCAACGCTGTTTTTATCGCGGGCCAATAACAGAAATGCGGTTCCAATAGTGCTTCGCCAACCGTTTGGCCGTTTAGCTCCGGCAATACAGTATCTGTTTTATATCCGGCCTGTTCAAAAAGCACTTTACGTGCCAACGAAAACCCATTCGTGTGCAAACCGTGGGAAGACATCCCGATGGCGACATGCCCCGGCGCAATTTTTTCACCAGTAATAATTTGATCTTTCTCAACAATACCCGTAATACATCCCACAAGATCATAATCGTTACCATACATTCCAGGCATTTCAGCAGTCTCCCCGCCAATCAGCGTCACATTCTGCGCTTTACACGCATCGGCAATCCCGCAAACGACATCCTCATAGAGAGGGCTGCGCAATTTACCAATTCCAATATAATCCATAAAGTAGACAGGCTCAGCTCCCTGTACCGCAATATCATTAATACAATGATTCACAATGTCATGCCCCACAGTATCATGTTTATTCATTGCGGCAGCCACCATTAATTTTGTACCGACACCGTCAATACTAGTCACCATGACTGGATTTTTCCAGCGTTTCAGATCAATTTGAAAAAGTCCCCCGAAACCGCCGATAGGCGCCAGTGCCTCCGGACGACGCGTCTCTGAAATTTTGCTCTTTATCGTTGACAATAAAGATTGTGCCAAATCGATATTGACACCTGCGGCCTTATAGGCATCGCTTTTCCCAGCTTTTGTATTCTCCAAAATGATTCTCCCTTACACGCTATAATAAGACAATAAATAGTACACATTCCATCCGTTGCAGTTCCTTGCAAAAAAAGCAAACCACAAGCCTTCATCCCATCCATAAAAAAACAAATTTTCAAACCCATTTCCGGGATCTTTTTATAATATAACTCCTCTTTTCAATCGCATTTTGAAAACTTTATATTACATTATACAAAATTCTAGCCCGTATTTATAATTTCAACAAAGTTCCCAGGAGAAGAATATGACCCTATTAAAAGACTGGCAAAGCAAAAAAGGAACACTCGTAATAGGAATTGCAACAGATCACGGCGGACTTGAAAAGAAAAACATTGCACTTAAAATCCTCCAAAAACACAACCTTAAAATTGTTGACTTCGGGCCCTATAAAGTTGATAACGAGGATGATTATCCGGATTTTGCGATCCCTCTCTGCAAAGCCTTTGTTGCTCAAAAAATTGACTGCGGAATTCTCATCTGCCGCAGCGGCATCGGAATGAGCATCGTAGCCAACCGCTTTCCCGGAATCCGCGCAGCGCTGGTAAATGTTCCAGAAATCACCGAAGCAAGCCGAAATCATAACTGCTCCAATATCCTAGTTTCCGGCGGCGATAACCTCTCCGACAAAGAATTTATTTCCATTATCGAAACATGGCTTCAGACCCCCTATTCCCAAGCCGAACGCCACACGCGCCGAATTTTAAAGATTGACACCAAGACCTACGACGATATCGCTGCTATCCGCAATGTGGATCCCGATATTGCCCTCATGCTGGACCGCGAACAAGAACGACAAAGCCGCGGCCTAGAACTGATCGCCTCTGAAAACTTTGCCAGCTTGGCTGTGCGCGCCGCCGCGGGATCCATCCTTACCAATAAATACGCAGAAGGCTATCCCGGACGCCGTTATTACAACGGTTGCACCCATGTGGATGGAATCGAAACCCTCGCCATCCAACGCGCCTGTAAATTATTTGGTGCGGAAGCGGCAAATGTGCAGCCCCATTCCGGCAGTCAGGCAAACATGGCAGCCTATGCGGCCATTCTCAAACCCGGCGACACCGTCCTCGGCATGAAACTGGACCACGGTGGGCACCTCACACACGGACACCCCGTGAATTTCAGCGGACGCACTTATCATTTTGTTGATTACGGTGTAGACCCCAAAACAGAGATGCTGAATTATGACGATATTGCCGCGCTTGCGCGCAAACACAAACCGAAGCTGATTCTTGCCGGAGCCAGTGCTTATTCGCGTATCATTGACTTTCCGCGTCTTCGTGCCATAGCCGACGAAGTCGGCGCCTATCTCATGGTAGACATGGCGCATATTGCGGGTCTTGTTGCAGCGGGGCTTCATCCCAGTCCAGTTCCATACTGCGACATTGTTACAACCACCACGCATAAAACGCTACGGGGACCGCGGGGCGGATTAATTCTTTCCAAGAAATCCCTTGCCAAAAAGATCGATTCGCAAGTATTTCCGGGCATGCAAGGCGGTCCGCTCATGCACATCATTGCAGCGAAGGCCATTTGTTTTCACGAAGCGATGCAGCCAGCGTTTATGGCTTATCAAAAACAGATTATCGCGAACACCGCTGCGCTTGCTGACGCCCTTCAGAACAAAGGCTTCCGAATTGTTTCCGGCGGAACGGACAACCACCTGATGCTTGTAGACCTGCAACCGAAGGACGTATCTGGCAAAGATGCCGCCACAGCCTTGGACAAAGCAGACATCACAGTCAATATGAATTTAATTCCGTTTGACCCGGCCAAACCCACCATTACATCAGGCATCCGCATCGGCACTGCGGCGGTCACAACGCGCGGAATGAAAAAGCCCGAGATGCTCCAAATTGCCGACTTCATTGCACGCATTATTGACAATATGGACGATGACCGAATCATTGTCCAAGTTAAAAAAGAGGTCAATGCTCTTGCCGATCAATTTCCCATGCCAGAATTAAATATCCAACACTAAACAATTTTTTTATCTTCCACTTGAAAACGGCACAACGAAGGAGCAACACTTAAAAAAGCATATTTTTAAGTGTTGCTGCTTTGATCAACCGTTTCTAACTTTCAGGAACAAGATATTTTATTTCTGAAAAGCACTTCACCAAAAAACAATTACACAATTACAGCGATACCACTATGAAACTTATTGATAAAACAGTTAATTACGATGAAAACGGCAAGCCAGACGGCATTCCGACCTATCTTTATGATCAAGCGGAGGCCTATCAACGCGACCCCCGTGATGCAGGACTGGAATGGTTCGCCTCGGCAAAATTAGGTCTTTCCCTTCACTATGGCTTAAGCACCCTCCTCGGCGTCCCCGAAGACCCCGCCGAACACGAAAACTTTAATTTGGAACAATACCGGCTCCTTCCGCAAAAATTTTCCTGCGCGCATTTTGATGCCATGGATATCGCCGAGTTAGCCATCGCGTCCGGTGCGCGTTATATTTCCATGCCCGCCAAGCTCAAAGACGGCTTCTGTCTTTTTAATGCACCAGACACCGAATATAGCAGCGTAAAAAGCCCAGCCCAGCGCGATCTCGTCGGCGAAATGGCATCGGTCTGCGAATATCATGGCCTTGGATTATGCCTCACCTACCCGTTCACCAAAAACTGGATGAATAATACCGTAATAGATAAGCCCGCATCACCGACAAGCGACACCCCTGATGAAGAGCCTTTTGAAATCATCAAAGAAAAAGGCGCCCCTGAAAATCTGGAAGAATTTAAAACACCATTTCAAAAAACGGCCGAAAAACAAATCCGCTATCTTCTTTCCGAATACGGCCCCATCGCCGCGCTTAAAATTGACGGATTTGAGGATGCATTAAAAAAACCAATTCTAAAACGAACCTTTAGCACCATTACCAAATTAGCCGCCATACTGCAGCCGCAAATTCTTGTATCCTTTCAACAAGGACTTACCGGCGACGAAAATTTTTATACGGTTGATCAGGCCATCCCATCTCCAAAAACTTCTAAAAATATCCAGGGGCTTATTCACGATGACGCCTCCAAGCCGCTTGAGCTGCGTTTTCCAATGTCCCCATCCTCTTTCAGCTACTCAGCCCTTCTAGCCGGCAAGCACCTGACTGCTGCGGCGGCTTGGGCACTTCTTGAGAAGACACGCCTGCAACAATCCAATTTACTTTTACATACGTGTTTAATGCCAGACGGCTCGTTAGACTTAGAGGATATCAACACCCTTCTTGAACTCGGAAAACACATCGAAACCACCGGCTTTCCAGACTAATTTTTCATGCACACATTCTTTTCCAGCTGGTTTTTTCAAGACCTCGTTGTCGCGCTTCTTATCGTTCTGCTGACTCTACTTGCGGTACGTCTAGCCAAGCGCGAATACTGGAAAAAAGCATTTCAGGCAATTTGCCAGCGCCGTACTGCGAGGATCAGTTTTGCAATTTTGTCTCTTTACACAGGGATTGCCTTGCTTGACAGCATTGGCTGGAACACCCCGCTGCGGGATCCGGTCACCCAGAAAATAGTACGCAATCCAAAAACGCAAGAAATTCTATACGGCAAAGGCGGTTCTTTACTAGACCACATTCTGGCCCCCCTAATAAACCGGCAGGAAAAAACCTACTCCGCCCCACTTGCAAATCAGCTATACACTTACGAAACAGTCTTAAACAGCGACGGCACAACGCAACGGGTTCACCCCAAGCTTCGATTTTCCAGACAGCACCTTCTTGGAACAGACCGTATCGGCATTGATGTCCTTTATCAGGCCTGCAAAAGCATTCGAACCGGCATCATTATCGGTCTTTTTACAACTCTTCTCGCCATTCCTTTTGCTCTTTTTGCCGGCATTTCCGCCGGCTATTTCGGGGGGCGGATTGATGATCTAATTCAGTACATCTACACGGTACTCAGTTCCATTCCAACCATCCTTTTTATTGCCGCGTTTATGATCATTTTCGGCAATGGCCTCTTCCAGCTTTGTTTTGCGATGGGAATTGCTTCCTGGACCTCGCTCTGCAGGCTTCTTCGCGGCGAAACGCTTAAGCTGCGCGAATCCGAATTTATTCAGGCCTCGCACGCGTTAGGACAATCCGATTTACGCATCATTCTGCGGCACATTCTTCCCAATGTGCTGCATCTTGTTCTTATCACAGCAGTTTTACGTTTTTCCAGCGAAGTTTTAGCCGAAGCAGCTCTCACGTATCTTGGTATCGGCGTCAGTGCAGACACCACTTCCTGGGGGACTATGATCAATGATGCCCGAACAGAACTCACCCGCAATCCAGTCATCTGGTGGAAACTCGTCACCGCATTTGTTTTTATGCTTGGACTCGTTTTACCCGCCAATCTTTTTGGCGATGCCGTTCGTGATGCGTTGGATCCAAGGCTCCGCGAATAAGAACACCTCTGTTCCTCTTCCTTTTGTTGCTCTTAAGAATGCAAAATTTTCTTTTTTAAAATTTATAACACATTCCTGCGTAACGGCAGTCCAATCAGCCCCTATTTTTTTATCGCCGACAAATTCAGACCGCTAGTGCTTTTAAATTTTATTCCATACTTTTCAAAAGGAAGCATCCAAAAAGTCAAAACATTTCGAAGGGCTCTTACAACCGAACAACGCATAAAATGAACTCGTTGAATTGTATTCTTTTATTTATAAATTAAATTTTAGTTATTTCCATTACGGTTCACATAAAAGAAGAGGAACTTATCTATGAATATCTTTGTTGCCGGCGGAGCCGGATATATCGGCAGTTGTTGCACGGAATATCTATTAAATCACGGCCATAAAGTCACTGTTTTCGACGCTCTGTTAAATGGTCATCGTGCCGCGGTTGATCCGCGTGCCGATTTTATCTACGGCAATTTAGCCGATGCAGAACGGATTAACACCGCGATAAAAGACACCAAACCGGATGGAATCATACATTTCGCCGCCTTTATAGAAGTCGGCGAATCCATGCTGGACCCCATTAAATACTTTCGAAACAATGTTGCCAACGCCATCAATCTTTGCGATGCGGCCACCCGAAACAAGGTTCGCAAAATTGTTTTCTCCAGCACCGCAGCAGTATACGGCATGCCTAAAACCATTCCTATTAAAGAAGACTTGCCGAAAGAACCGATCAACCCTTACGGCGAATCCAAGCTTATGTTTGAGCATATTCTAAAATGGCAGTGTCAGTTAAAGGGCTTAAAATATACCGCACTGCGTTATTTTAACGCCGCGGGAGCCACAGAACTCCACGGCGAAGACCATCATCCGGAAACACACCTCATCCCGCTTATTTTTCAAGCCGCGGCACAAAAACGCGATAAAATCAAAGTTTTTGGCCAAGACTACGACACACCAGACGGCACATGCATCCGCGATTACGTGCACGTTTTAGATTTAGCCCAGGCGCATCTACTCGCGCTGGAAAGCGACTTTTGCGGAAGTCTAAATTTGGGTTCTGGAAATGGGCACAGCGTACGCGCAATCATTAACGCAGTCAAAAAAGTAACTGGAAAAGACTTCTGCGTAGAAGATGCCCCCCGCCGTTCCGGTGATCCGGCGCGTCTGATTGCAGACTCCAGTGCCGCCAAGAAAATTCTTGGCTGGAAACCCGCGTATGATGATGTCGAAAAAATCATCGCCTCCGCTTGGAGCTGGTACCAAAAACATCCCGAAGGCTATCAGGACAAATGAGTAAAAACGCCCCCGCATCTCATTTAGCATCTCGATCGAAAAAGATTTTGGGAGTTTTGCTGCGCGTAGCGCTCGTTTTACTTGCCTTTTTTCTTCTATACACAACTCTGCGTCAAACAAATGCGGACATCCTGCAGGATTTAAAAAAGGCCAACCACTTTTTACTTGCGGTCATTGCCATCAGTTTTGGAATTATTTTCCTTTTAAGCGCCTTCCGCTGGAAGATGCTGATGGATGTGCAAGGCATGCGCCTGCCCTTTCTTGCGCTTTTGAAATTAACCATGACCGGCGCCTTCTTCAGCCTTTTTATCCCAGGCGTAGTCAGTGGAGATGTTGTAAAGATCGCCTATGCAAAACAGGCCTTTCCTGGTCGAATTACAGAAATTACGCTGACTGTTATTCTAGATCGGATTCTTGGTTTAGCGGGATTATTTGTAACCGCCTTTTTAATCACGCTTATCAGCCTGCCGACTCTATGGCCGCTTTTCCATTCCTATCCGCAATTACTATGGGGCGTATTAGCAGTCAACATCGGATGTCTGGGGGTTCTGCTTTTATATCTTTTTTATCGTTGTCGCCCCTTGCTTCAGCGAATTGGTTTTATCCGCAAAGGCGGTCAAAAAGTAGCGCGGCTTTTGCCCGCTTTTTTTACGAATGTTTTGCAGCGTTTTTTCAGTGCGTTGGATCTCTATCACAAGAACCAGAGAGTTCTTTTTTATCATCTATCCATTTCAGCATTCATTCATTTTTTTTTCGGGATCTGCTATTTTGGAATTGGCAAAGCGCTGCATGAAACAGTCATGACCTTTCAGCAATACCAGATAACCATGCAGCTATCCAATGCATCCGGCATTATTCCTGCCACCCCTGGCGGAATTGGCCTGCGTGATTTAATCGGCTCCATTTTTTTTAAGGTCTTTCAGGCCTCCCCGCGTGAAGTTTGCGGCAGCATACCGATTTCTTACACACTGCTCATTCTTTTCTGGGCGGCGGTTTGTGGGCTAGTTTTTATGTTTTCAACAAATCTGAAACAATACAGGAAATAAATATTATGAAACGAACCGTTATTCGCCAGGCGCTCGCCTGCCGAGAATTCAACTCAACGTTAACCGTAGCCGGTTGGGTCCGCACCCGTCGGGATTCCAAAGGCGGCTTCTCTTTTATTGAACTCAATGACGGAAGCTGTTTTAAAAACCTGCAAATTGTGGCACCTGCAGAATTGGAAAATTATGCTACCGAAATCACCAAGCTCCATCCCGGAGCATCCATTTCGGTTACCGGCAAAATTATTGAATCCCCGGGCAAAGGCCAGACCGTAGAACTCCATGCGGATAAAATCAAAGTACTGGGGTTCTGCGATCCCATGAAATACCCCCTCGGCAAAAGCCGGATTTCCTTCGAGCGCCTGCGCGAAGTCGCCCATCTGCGCCCCCGCACCAACAGCTTCGGGGCTGTTATGCGCATCCGCAATACGCTCGCTTATGCAACCCATCAGTTCTTTCAGGAACGCGGCTTCTATTACTTCAATGCGCCCATTATAACCGCCAGTGACTGCGAAGGCGCGGGGGAGATGTTCCAAGTGACAACTCTGGATATGAAAAACCCACCGCTAGATCCAGAGACAAACAAAATTGATTATACCAAAGATTTTTTTGGCAAACAAGCAAACTTGACAGTCAGCGGACAGCTTGAGGCAGAAACCTACGCTTGTGCGCTCGGCAGTGTCTACACATTCGGCCCCACCTTCCGCGCCGAAAATTCCAATACGACACGGCATCTTTCCGAGTTTTGGATGATCGAGCCCGAAATTGCCTTTGCAGACCTGCAAGATGATGCCGATCTCGCCGAAGACTACCTCCGCTTTATGATTCAAAAAGTCGTTGCCAATTGTCATGAAGATCTGGAATTTTTTGACCAACGAATCAAAAAAGGCCTCCTCGATAATCTCACCCGTCTTTCCACCGCTAAATTCACCCGTATTTCCTACACCGAGGCCATTAAGATCTTGGAAGAACATGCAGCAGAATTTGAATTCAAACCCTACTGGGGAGCGGACCTGCAATCTGAACACGAGCGTTTTCTGGCTGAAAAGGTCTTTAACGGCCCCGTTATCGTGATGAATTATCCCAAAGAAATCAAGGCCTTCTATATGCGAATGAACGATGACAACAAAACTGTTGCCGCCATGGATGTACTGCTACCGCAGGTCGGCGAAATTATTGGCGGCAGCCAGCGTGAAGAACGCCTGGACCGCCTCGAAGAAAAAATTATTGAAAGTGGTATGAAGCCCGAAGATTACTGGTGGTATTGTGATCTTCGACGGTTTGGTTCGGTTCCGCATGCTGGATTTGGTCTCGGATTCGAACGAATGGTTCGTTTTTGTACCGGCATGAATAACATCCGTGACGTCATACCCTACCCGCGTGCACCGCAATCCGCCGAATTCTAATCCGGGGATAAAAAAGCAAAAAGATTCGCGGCAGAAGTCAATGCAACCAGATTTTTATTGTTGAATGGAGGCAATCCAAATCTGGGTATATTCCAATTCGCAATAAATTATCCCGCGCTGAATACTACAAAACAGCCACAACGGGGCACTTCGCACCCGACAAAAAAAACACCGATAATCGTTTTTTTCTTTCTAAATTTAACGATCATCGGTGTTTTTTTTACAGTTCCTTATCAAATCTTTGGAATATTTTCTCATCCAAACAAGATATGCTATCTTTATATCAAAAGATTAAAAGAGTCCCCAAAAAAGCAATTCCTTTTTTCATATCAGTGAAACGCAGAACCGAAACGCACCGCCACAAAATTTTACAGGCATATTTTCATAACATCTTATAAACCCCGCTGATTCTTTTTTTATCGTTCATTTGAATTAAATGATTCAAAAATACAACGAAAAAGAAATAAAATACAATTGTATTTAGTTGTATTTTGTTCCTTATAATTTAAATTAAAAGAAGTTTTTTAAAAAATAAAACTTTATTATTCCCATCTACAAAAAACAATGGAGAACAACAATGTTAAAAGTAGGTTTAGCGCAAGAGATTATAACGCCCCCCATAGGCGTTGGTTTAGCCGGTTATTTCAACAAGCGTCCTAATCAGGGCATGTATGACGATCTTTTTGTTAAGACAACCATTCTTGATAATGGAAAAACGCGTTTTGGTTTTATGACCTTTGACCTTTGTTTTCTCCACCAGCCCAGCTTTGACTGCTTGAAGAAACGTATTGTTGCCGAATTCTCCCAAGAATTATATGATCACCTGATTATTTCAGCAACGCATACCCACACGGGGCCGAATTACTCCAATTACGACGCCATGGACGCTCTTACCAAAAAAGCGCACGATGATATGATTGACAGCGCCATTCTTTCTCTGCACCGTGCGATTGGGAACTTACTTCCCAGCACATTGGAAGCCACATCTATTTATAACAACCCCTACGGTTTTGTTCGTCGTTACTGGATGAAAAATGGTACGATTGTCACCAACCCCGGCTGGTGCAATAAGGACATTGACAAACCCGAATCCGATTTTGACCGCACTATCGGGATTCTTGCAGTAAAGCAAAAAGGGCGTATTGCTGCGCTCCTTTGCAATATTGTCAATCATGGCGATACCATCGGTGGGGACATCGTATCGGCAGATTGGTTTGGGCGCTTTGCTCAAGCGATTCAATATGAATTAACAACTAGCATCCCCGTTGTTGTCTTAACCGATGCATCTGGCGATGTCAACCACTTTGATTTTCACCAGAAGGTCAATCAGTCCTCTTATGCCGAAGCCACCCGAATTGGCCGTGGCTATGCCACCCTCGTTGCACAAGCCTTAAAAGATTTAAAGCCTGTTCCCGAAGAAGAGGTAACCATCAACAACTGCACGGTTACCATTCCTCATCGCGTTTTAACGGATGAAGAATTCGCCGAGGCAAAGCACATTATGGCGACTGTACCGGACATCAAAAAAGACGGTGATTTTGAAAGTCAGGATCTCGCCAATAAAGTCCCCGCGGCTTTACGTTATTTTGCCCAACGCGCGATCGACTGCCATGACAAGAGCACGCCGTCGCACGAAGGCCGTCTTACCGCCATTAAGATTGGGAAAGAGCTCGCCTTTGCCACCCTTCCTGGCGAGCCATTCAATGGCATTGGCAGGGCGCTTCGCGAAGCAAGTCCATGCAAACAGACCTTTGTTGTTGAACTAGCACAATCGGAATCCGGATATATTCCTATGCCGGAATGCTTCGAACGCGGCGGTTATGAGGTCCAGGCCGGGATTAATTCTTCGGCTCAGAATGCCGCAAACGTACTGATTAAGGCATCCATCGAAAATCTGAAAAAGTAGGGTCTCTTTACCAAGTGCCCCCAACGAAAAAGCACGGATCATTGCTGTTTTATAAAAAGAGATTTTTTCCTCTTTATGAATAAAGCAATCATCCGTGTTTTTTTTTTGCCTTTTTAAGGGAAATATATTTTCGGCGGGGAAGAAAACACTGATTTTTAAAGTGATTATTCCGTGTCCGAATATATATTAATTAGAAATACTTTGCGGTGGTATCTTTCTTTATTTTATACGCAGCAATAATACAAATAAACCCAAAACAACGCCGAATTTATTAGGGATGTCAGAAAGATACAACGGGAAGGCAAAAAGCCTTTTTAAAAGATAGGAGTAATGTCAGAAATGCAAGAAACGAAACAAGACAAAACATCGTATCAATTTATTTTAATTGGTGACACGCATTATGATACAGATCCCGAAATTTATCACCGCGATTATAACGAGCCCGATCAAAGGCTAAACCACATTCAACGCGGTGAATTTGCACGAAATGCTGAAATGTGGAGCACAAGAGCGCCAAAATTGATCAAGGCCGCCAGCAAGCAAGCGAACGAAAAGACCGCTTTTGTCATGCAAATCGGAGATCTTATTCAGGGCGATTGCGGAAATCCGGAAGTGCATAAAAAAATGCTGCTAGACACGCTGAAGTATTTTCGAAAAGATTTTAACTCCTTGCCCTTTTTATCCGTGACCGGAAATCATGATGTGCGCGGAACAAACGCCAAAAAAACTTATGAAAATACGATGATACCTTACTTAAGCAAAGAATTAAAAAAGGAATTAAAATCACTGAATTTTTATTTCAAACATGGACCAGATTTGTATCTGGTCCTTAATTTCATGGATGCCGATATATCTGTTATGAAGGAAGCCTTCGCAAAACATGCAAATGCCCGTTATAAGTTCGTTTTTATTCACGCGCCGGTGCTCCCGGCCGATGACGGGAACTGCAGATGGTTCCTTTTCGGGCATCAAGAAAAACAACGCCATGAGGTACTTGACCTGTTCCTAAAAAATGATGTCATTGTTTTTGCCGGCCATACGCATACTTTAGAATTTACAGAATATGTGTCCGCAAAAGGGCGCATTTCTCAATTAATTGCCAATAGTGTTTGGCTAAAAGACGATTTAAAAATTCCGGAAATCCTTTGCACGAATCCAGATGAATATGGCCAATATCAGGAAACGAAATATCATAACCCCGATGGCATTCAATTATTGAATGAGTATAAAAAATTTATTTCCCGTTACTATCTTGCAAATGCGGCCGGGTACTTTACAATCGATATTTCAGATAATGGCGTCAATGCCTTCTTTTTCGGTGGCGATGCCATAAAAACCACACAAACATTTAAAATTCGCTAATACAATTTTTAAAAACGCAATCCTGGTTAGTCGCCTCGGCAAGCCCGAAAAATAAATGGGTCCTTTTTATGAAATTTTCACGCTATGATTTTGCGGCATACAGCCTGTTTATGGCCTATGCCGCTGGCTCTGTCATTATTCCAATTGCTTTATGCCATATTGCCGTCAGCCTCGATTTTCCATTGGAATCCGGGGGACTCAGTTCTGGCGGTGCATTACAGGTCGGCAGATCTTTAAGCATGATTCCGGCCATGCTATTATCCGGTTTTCTAGCGGGAAAATGGGGCCTAAAAAAGATTCTCGGAATAGCCGCCGTTTTTATGGGCGTGGGCATTTTTCTGGCAGGGCTGGCGCCTTTTTACAGTATGTTATTTTTTGCCTTGAGTATTGCCGGCATCGGCGAAGGTCTTATTGAAGCACTGGCAACGCCATTTGTCCAGAAACTTCATAAAAAAGACCCAGGGCAGTATATCAACATTGCGCATTCTTTTTGGAGTGTCGGCGTATTTCTGTGTGTCCTAGGAGCAGGATGGCTGCTGCTCGCTGGATATTCCTGGCGGCTTCCAATCCTGATAACCGCGTTGCTGTCGCTTATTCCGATCTATATACTCATGAAAGAAGATTCTGCGCATTCCTATCCAGAAGATATTCGCAATTATCACCGTCATGAGATATGGGATCAGACTACTAAGATTCTGAGATGCCCGCACTTTTGGCTTTTTTTTGCTGCGATGTTTGTTGCTGGCGGTGGGGAATTCGGGCTCACCTTCTGGGTTGCCAGCTACATCCAACTTGAATTTAGCGCAACCGCCTGGATCGCCGGCATTGGTACGGCCTGTTTTGCAGGTGGAATGTTTATCGGTCGAAGCGGGTCGGGGCTTTTTGTAAAAGAACGATTTTTGCAGCATCTCATTGTCTTTACCGCTCTTTTTGGAACCGCTATTTCATGTTTCATTCCCCTGATTCATTCCGATTGGATCATTCAGGCTGCTCAGGCCTATCCATTCTTGAAAATATTCACACAGAATACCGTTTTATTTCCGCTGTTATTTTTAGCAGGGCTGGGCAGTGCGCCATTCTGGCCGAGTGTACAAAGTTATTCGGCCATACGCCTCCCCAAGCTTGACACGACCATGCTTTTTATAATATTGTCTTGCGCAGGAATTCCAGGCTGCGGATTGATTACATGGTTTATGGGCATTATCGGCAATCATTATGGTTTGCGGGCTTCTTTTATTCTAATACCAATATGCTACCTCACCTTAGCAATTTTAATCAGCGCAGACTGGTTTTTTTATCGAAGACAGCGTCGACAACAATCCATCTAAGTTACCTCAATAACGCGAAAGAACCTGCAAATCAGAGTATTCATTTGCGGGCCCTTTCGCGTTTCATTTTATAAAACCCACGCCATTAAAAAGGCATCCTTTACTACATACCGTCCGCGGGATTAAAATAGAGCCCCGTCACTTCGGATTCTCCTTGCGGATCGATTCGTACGGTAAAACGAGCCATTCCAGTTTCTGCCGACACTTCCGGAAAAAGAGTTATCGTTACATCCACAGAAGCATCCTTATTTTGCTTAAAATCATAAGAATAGTCAAAAGGCTCGTCAACAATGCCATAAGCGCCCAGTGATTTCACAAAATAGAACAATGGTGAAACGCCATCTGGAGTCAACATTATGGTAAGCGATTTTCTCTGATCCACGCTCTGAGAAAGCGCGTCGATTTGATTGGAAATATCTCTCGTAAGCTTCTTCAGCTGCTCCTCATTCGAAGCACCGGCTTCCACAAAAGTTTTAATACTGATTTTAACGGGGCCTGAATCCGTATGACTTTCAGTCTCAAAAGTAATCATGCGTGCCATTGGCGAAAAACAATCTCTTGGAGGATTCGAGAGCCCCAGATTTTTTTTAGCCAAATCTTCCACTTCCGCCAAATCTGGATACTTCGAATTATCAATGATTTGCTCCTGAATAGCCGGATAATCTTTTAATGTAAAAACAGTATTCGTTTTAGCACTATAAACAAAATAAGGCGTCATACCTATGGAAAGTGCTGATTTTATAAAAAAATTGGATCCGCCTCTCCTATTTCCAGCAAAAAAAACAGATTCTTCCGATAAATTTTCCGCGTGAGGATTTTCTTTTATATAAGCAAATGTATCCTGCATCAATTTTTGAAACATTTTTGACGGCATTACGGTCAG
>JBAYAV010000028.1:0-16983 GCA_041669565.1 Lentisphaeria bacterium | reverse complement strand
GAAGTTCCAAAGTTTACCGACATAAATAAAACGGTGACACGTGACATTACGCCCTAAATACTTTCTTTATTCCAAGTTCGCTTGACGATAAACAAAAAATTAACTTCTGATTCTTTTATACTGGGAAAAGCATTAAAACTTTTAATTAAAGTTGCAATTTAAACAAAATAGACTATATTAAAAAATTTGCATAATTTGTCGGTGATCTCTGTGCCACCGAACCACTCTTTTGTGGTTTTCTGCAATTCTCGTCATTCAGCACAACAAATACATTTAACCTAACCAACAACCAAAAAAGTACACATGAGTAACATCGATCTGGAAAACATGCCTTCAATGGACGATCTTCTCGGCGATAGCCTAGAAGATGCAAATTTAAAAGAAGGCCGTATTGAAAGTGGAAAAGTCGTCGAAAAAAATGAAAACGGCATCCTTTTAGATATTGGCCTCAAAGCCGAAAGCTTTATCCCCAAAACAGAATTGACAAAATACTGGGATAATCTGGAAATCGGCAGCGACCTTGATGTCTACCTCGAACAACTGGAAGACGATGACAGTACACCCGTCGTCAGTGTTCATAAAGCGGAACTCCAAAGAGCTTGGGAAAACATTGCAAACCAGCACGAAGAAGGCGGTTTAATTAGCGGTACGGTTACCAGCCGTGTTAAAGGTGGTCTTATTGTTGATGTCGGCGTGGAAGCATTCTTACCTGGCTCACAAGTTGATATCGGGCCCGTTCGCAATTTGGAAGACTTCCTCGGCAAAGAAATTGAATTCAAAATTTTGAAAATCAATACAGAACGCCGCAATATCGTTCTTTCCAGACGCGCAATTCTTGAAGAACAACGCGCAGAACAACGCTCGAAACTCATGGAAGAACTTGTTCCGAAACAAATCCGCAAGGGTATTGTTAAAAATATTACAGACTTCGGCGCATTTATTGATCTTGATGGTATGGACGGCTTGCTTCATATTACCGATATGAGCTGGGGCCGCGTAAACCACCCGAGCGAAATCGTAAAGGTCGGAGAAGAAATCGAAGTTATGATCTTGGATGTTGACAAAGAACGCCAACGCGTTTCCTTGGGCTTAAAACAAAAAGAAGGCAATCCATGGGATACCGTCGAAGTGAAATATCCAAAAGATTCTCGAATCCACGGCAAAGTTGTTAATGTAATGCCCTACGGCGCATTTGTGGAACTCGAAGAAGGAATCGAAGGACTTATCCATGTAACAGAAATGTCCTGGACGAAAAAAATCAATCGCGCCAGCGATGTTCTGAAAGTCGGCGATGAAGTTGATGCTATTGTTTTAGGCGTTAACAAAGAAAGCCGCAAAATATCCCTCGGATTGCGTCAAGCGCAACCAAATCCATGGGAAATCATCAAAGAAACCTTCCCGAAAGGCACACGCATTAAAGGTAAAGTTCGCAACATGACCGGCTATGGTGCATTTGTTCAAATCCAAGATGATATTGATGGCATGATCCATGTATCCGACATGTCTTGGATTCGCAAAATCAACCACCCAAGCGAAATTCTACAAAAGGGACAAGAAGTTGAAGCAATTATTTTAGAAGTAGATGCTGATAACCAACGCATTTCCTTAAGCATGAAACAGCTGACAGATGATCCATGGCAGACAATTCAAAACAAATACAAAGTCGGCGACACCGTTGAAGGCAAAATAACAAAACTTGCTTCCTTCGGAGCTTTTGTAGAACTTGAAGGCGGAATTGACGGACTAATCCACATTTCTGAATTAAGCGATGAACATGTGAACCGCGTCAAAGATGTTGTACAACTTGGTACCCTCGTAAAAGCACGCGTAAAAAATATCAGTACAGAAGAACGGCGCATTGGTCTCAGCTTGAAAGATCCTTCTCAAGATGGTTTGCCACAAACCAACAACGCTCAGCACAATAACGCAGGCGGCAAAAACGTTGCGGACCTCGGAGGAATGGGAGATATTCTTGACGACGCTATTCGCGCCAACAAAGAAGCCCAAGAAGAACCCGTGGCTGAAGTTGCTCCAGAAGTAACAGAAGAGCCCAAAGCCGAAGTTGCTCCAGAAGTAACAGAAGAGCCCAAAGCCGAAGTTGCTCCAGAAGTAACAGAAGAGCCTGAAGCCGAAGTTGCTCCAGAAGTAGCAGAAGAGCCTGAAGCCGAAGTTGCTCCAGAAGCAGCAGAAGAGCCTGAAACAAAAGAAAAGAAAGACAACGAATAACCTTCATTGATCTTTCGAGTCCTCGGTTTCTGAAAATTACCGGGGACTTTTTTAACCCAAGAGAGAATTTTGCATTTAAAACTTTTTCTGAAAAGGTACCATCTAAATCAATTTTCAAAAAAGTTCGGTTTCAATACCAACAAAGTAGAATAAAGGCTAAAACAAAAGAAATTTTCCCCTGATTTTTTTCAGAGAAAAAAAATAGTTTTAGCATTTATTCGACTTGAAAAAGGGCAAACTGGCAGTATTTTAGTAAAGTGCCTAAACGTCAGTCAAAAAAATGCCCACATAGCTCAGATGGTAGAGCGCATCCTTGGTAAGGATGAGGTCATCGGTTCAATTCCGATTGTGGGCTCCATGTTAAAGAAACGAAGTTGATGTTTTAAGATTGTGAATATAGCAAATTCTCCACGAAATAGAAATTTTCATTTTTCTCATAGTTAAAAGAAGTATCCAACAAAAATAGAAGGGCAGCCAGCCAGGTTGCTTTCATCCCCAAGACAGGAGAAATTAAAATGGCAAAAGAATTATTTGTACGTTCAAAACACCATGTAAACATCGGTACTATTGGTCATGTTGATCATGGTAAAACGACATTAACGGCAGCGATCACCATGGTCCAAGCTAAGAAATATGGTGGTGATGTTGAAAGTTATGCAGATATCGACAACGCACCGGAAGAGCGCGAGCGCGGTATTACGATTAACACTGCGCATGTTGAGTACCAGACGGAAACCCGTCACTATGCTCACGTTGACTGTCCTGGGCATGCTGATTATGTAAAGAACATGATTACTGGTGCTGCGCAGATGGATGGTGCTATTTTAGTAATTGCCGCAACTGATGGTGTTATGGCTCAGACGTCTGAACATGTTTTACTTGCACGTCAGGTTGGCGTTCCTGCAATCGTTGTTTTCATGAACAAAACAGACCTCGTTGATGATGATGAATTACTCGAACTCGTTGATATGGAAGTCCGTGAACTTTTAGACAAATACGACTTTCCTGGTGATGATACACCGATCATTCGCGGTTCTGCTCTGAAAGCCTGCGAAGCAATGGCAGCAGGAAAAGATGCGGATTGTGATGAATGCAAATGCATCACCGAATTAATAGATGCTGTTGACAGTTTCATTCCGGAACCCGTTCGTCCTTTGGACAAACCATTCTTGATGCCAATTGAAGATGTATTCTCTATTGAAGGCCGTGGTACCGTTGTAACAGGTCGTGTAGAACGTGGTATTATCAAGACAGGTCAAGAAGTTGAACTTATTGGTATTCATGACACTGTAAGATCGACTGTTACTGGTGTTGAGATGTTCCGTAAGATTTTAGATCAGGGACAAGCTGGTGATAACATTGGTTGCCTGCTCCGTGGTATTAAGAAAGAAGATGTAGAACGTGGTCAAGTTCTTGCCATACCGGGCACGATTACTCCTCACACGAAATTCACCTGTGAAGTTTATGTATTAACCAAAGATGAAGGTGGCCGTCATACCATGTTCAAAGATGGTTATCGTCCTCAGTTCTTCTTCCGTACAACTGATGTAACCGGCGTATGCCACCTTGAAGAAGGCGTGCAAATGATTATGCCTGGTGATAACGCTCATATGACTATTGAGTTAATCGCGCCAGTTGCCATGGAAAAAGGTCTTCGTTTTGCAATCCGTGAAGGTGGCCATACTGTAGGTGCTGGACGTGTTGCAGATATTGTTGAATAAATAGAAAATTATTACTGAGTTCATTTTCGTATAAAACGAAAATGAACTCAGTCAGGATAAAATAATGGCTCAAGAAATAATAACATTAGAGTGCACAGAATGCAAACATCGGAATTACACAACAACAAAAAACAAACGCAATACACCGGGTCGTTTAGAGCTCAAAAAATATTGTCCGTTTGATAAAAAGGCTACTTTACATCGTGAAACACGATAGCAAAAAGCTGTAGATATTAACAAATGTAGGTGAGTAGCTCAATTGGTAGAGCAGCGGTCTCCAAAACCGCAGGTCACAGGTTCGATCCCTGCCTCACCTGCCATTTTTTTATAACTCAAAAAAATACAAGAAATTATAAAGATGAAAAACCCAATAAAAGCTATCCAGAAATTATATTTTGAAACAGCTTCAGAAATGAAGAAATGTTCATGGCCGAATCGTGCTGAGTTAGGGGAATCAACCGTCTTAATCATTTCTTTTCTAATAATTATGAGTGTTTATATTGCCGCTGCAGATAAAATACTTGAAACAATTGTTCGTCTGATTACTGGAAGCCTATAAAATTTAGAAGTTTTTCTTCGAAAATGACTCGAATTGGAGTCTCAAGGATATAAGATATGGAAGATTTTAGTGCAGCTCAATGGTATGTATTGCAGGTAATGTCCGGTCAAGAAAACAAGGTAATGAAATTTCTGACATACCGTTGTGAAATGGACAAGCAAAACGGGATTGATAACGGCATCCACGAGTTAAACATGCCGACCGAACGTGTAGAAGAGCGCAGTAGCGCTGGCAAAAAGATTGTACGCGACCGCAAATTATACCCGGGTTATTTATTAGTTAAAGTTCGCCTTTTTGATGATTATGGAAAATTAGATCCAATCGTATGGGGAATTATCAATGAAACACAAGGCGTAATTAGTTTTATCGGTGGAGATCATCCGGTTTCGCTAGCAGAAGACGAAGTAGCAGAAATGCTCAAACAAACGCAAACGAAAGATGACAAACCGAAGGCGAAAGTCACCTATCATATTGGTGAAACAATCACCATCATTGATGGCGCATTTGAAAATTTTGAAGGTATCATCGAAACGGTCGATGAAGAGCGTTCAAAATTACAAGTATCTGTTAGTATTTTCGGGCGGTCAACGCCCGTTGAAGTAGAATTTTGGCAGGTTGAACGTCCTATCTAGGGCGCTTAAACAAAAGTAAAATCGTAATCACAATTGTGGGAGAGTCCCTGCCAGTTCTGACCAAAATTGTGAGATGAAAGAGGTCATATGGCTAAAAAAGTCGTAGCTGAAGTACGTTTGCAGATTCCTGCTGGCGCCGCTAATCCAGCACCGCCGGTAGGTCCGGCTCTGGGTCAGGCAGGTGTCAACATCATGTCTTTCTGCAAGCAATTCAATGCGGCCACCCAGGCACAATCGGGATTAATTATTCCAGTTGTCATTACGGTATACCAAGATCGCTCTTTCGCATTTATCTGCAAATCACCGCCAGCGGCTGTCTTACTAAAGAAAGCCGCTAAAATCGCATCTGGGGCACACACGCCCGGACGCGAAAAAGTCGGTAAAGTTACCCGCAAAGACTTAGAAGCCATTGTGGAAATGAAAAAAGCAGATTTAAATGCGCGAGAAATGGATGCGGCATGCAAAGTAATAGCCGGGACGGCTCGCAGTATGGGAATCGAGGTGCTTGATGAAGAGAAGTAAACTTTATCGCACCAAAGCAGAGGTATTTGATCGTGAAAAGTTCTACACCGTAGTAGAAGCGGTAGATCTTTTAAAAAAGATGCCTTTAGTAAAATTTGATGAGACGGTGGAGTTATCTTTCCGTCTTGGAATTGACCCTCGTCAATCCGATCAGATTGTACGTGGAGCTACCGTGTTACCGCAAGGTACTGGTAAGACTCAGCGTGTTATCGTGATCGCCGATGGTGAACCTGCTGAGCAGGCAAAAGCCGCCGGTGCCACAGAAGTTGGCAACGAGGAATTATTGCAGCGCATAAAAGGCGGTTGGCTTGATTTTGATATCATGATCGCTACACCGGCTGCAATGAAAGAGGTTCGGAAATTAGGTCGTGTTTTAGGGCCACGTGGCTTAATGCCAAATCCTAAGACCGGTACTGTAACCGAAGACACAGCTACCGCAGTAAAACAAGCCATGGCAGGTCGTGTAGAATATCGTTGCGACCGTGGTGGATGCGTACAAATGCCAGTTGGGAAAATGTCTTTTTCCAAGGAAGCAATTGTTGAGAATGTAGAGTTTTCAATTAACGCCATCAACCATGCCAAGCCTGCTTCTGCGAAAGGCATTTATCTTCAAACATTAACATTAAGTTCTACAATGGGTCCTGGGATCCGCCTTGATGTTAAATCTACAGTAAAGGCAAAAGCATGAGAGCAGAAAAAAATCAGATCGTTCAAGAAATACTAGGGTTGATTGAAAACAAGCCCATCATTCTGATCCGTTTTACAGGTTTAACTGCTGCCAAATTTGGTAGTTTTAGAACCACTCTTGCTGACCTTAGTGCAGAATGCCACGTTGTCCCGAATAAATTGATACTCAAAGCCGCAGAAAAAGCAGGGATAACCTGTTTAGCGGAACAGAGTTTCAAAGGCGAGACAGTATTGGTAAGTGGAGATTGTGATCCGGTCGCTATGGCGAAAGCCGTAAATGTCTTTGTGAAAGCAAAAGAAAACAAAGACTTAGTGAACATCCGTTTGGGTGTTGTTGAAGGCCAGTTACTGAATAGTGAGGATGTTTCTGCTTTTGCCGAGCTTCCCCCACGTGAAGTATTATTGGCGCAGTTACTCGGATTGCTGGAGGCTCCCGCCGGTCAGCTTGTCCGCGTTCTCAACGCAAAAGTATCAAGTGTTGTTTATGTGTTAAATGCTTTCTTGAATAAGAAAGAGCAAGCCGCTTAGTATAGAGGAAAAAAAAGTCATGTCAGACGAAACAAAAGTAGAATTAAACGAAGATATGGAGAAATTCGTCTCCTACATTGAAGGTTTAACCGTTTTGGAATTATCCAAGTTGGTTAAGGGATTAGAAGAACGCTTAGGCGTAACTGCTGCAGCTCCCGCTGCCGCAGCAGCTTCTGCTCCTGCCGCTGCTGCTGAAGAAGTAGAAGAGAAAACAGAATTTGATGTTATTCTCGTTGAAGCCGGTGCAAAAAAGATCAATGTAATTAAAGAAGTACGCAGCATTACAGGTCTTGGCCTGAAAGAAGCGAAAGACTTAGTTACAGAAGCTCCTAAACCGATCAAGACCGGTGTCAGCAAAGATGAAGCTGCACAGATCAAAGAGAAGTTGGAAGCCGCAGGCGCAAAAGTCGAAGTTAAATAATTTCATTTATTTACTTTGCAAAATGAGATCCGCTGCAATCCTTTGCAGTAAATCTCATTGAGGGAACGAATCCGAAAATTTCTTTTCGGATTCGTTTTCTTCAAATTAGATTTTACGATAAAAATAAGATTGGTAGAATAATATATGCAGATCGGAGATCGAAAAAAGAGCAGTGAGACTAAATAGATTGCTTTTTTTTCGCGTTCCAGTCAAAAGCAGATTATACTGCCGGTCTTTTTTATGTCCCGGATTCTAGATCCGGCTGAGGAATGGTTCCTCAAATCCACCATCATGTTAAAAACCAAGGCGGAAAAATATGTCAGAACGAATTAATTTTGGTCAACTTAAGGATGCTTTGGACATTCCTGACCTTATTGAAATCCAAACAAAATCTTTTGCCGATTTTCTGCAAAAGAATGTTCCGGCTGAAGAACGCAAATATCAGGGACTGGAAGAAGTTTTCGAAGACTCTTTCCCGTCGCGTGAAAACAGCGAAAATGCTTGCGGAATAGAATTTGTCAGCTATGAAATAACGAAGCCCAAAATAGATATTGTCACATGCTTAAAAGACGGCGGTACATATCAAGGCAGTATGAATGTGACATTCCGCTTGCGCACACCAAACAGCAAAGAAATTCACGAAGAAAAAATTTACATGGGAGAAATTCCCCTAATGACCGAGAGCGGTTCCTTTGTTTTCAATGGCGCAGAGCGCGTTATTGTAAGTCAGTTGCATCGTTCTCCAGGCGTTTGCTTTGAAGAAACACGCCATGCGAGCGGAAAAAGCCTTTTTTCCTTTAAAATTATTGCCGACCACGGTTCCTGGCTTGAAGTCCAATTCGACGTCAATGATTTTATGTACATTTATCTGGATCGTAAACGCCGCAGAAGAAAATTTTTAATCAGTACATTTCTTCGCGCCTTTGGATATGACGGGAACCGCCAAATTTTAGATGCCGTATATGGTGTGCAAGAACCAACGATTGCCAGCTTAATAAAAGAAGAAGATCCTTCCCATATCTATACCGCTGAACCCGTAGTAGACCCCAAAGACAAAGAAAACATCCTCGTTGAGGGACTCGAATCCTTAAACGAAAAAATTCTCGAAACACTCAAAGATGCAGGCATAAAGAAAATTGCGATTATCGATACTATTGAAATCGGTGATTACTTCATCCGCTGTCTTTTGAAAGATACGACTGTTACCTGCGAAGATGCGCAACGCGAAATCTACAAGCGTATGCGCCCTTCCGACCCCCCTAATGCAGCAAACGCCCGCGCGCTGTTCAAGCGCATGTTCCAAGATGTTCGCCGCTATGATCTCGGTTATGTAGGACGCTATAAAATGAACCAGCGTCTGAAAATTAATGTCGACAGCAAAAACCGCATTCTTACCAAAGATGATATTGCTGCAGCAACCCGTGAATTAATGGCATTAAGAAATGGGCATGGTACCAAAGATGATATTGACCACTTGGGCCGACGCCGTATTCGTACCGTTGGCGAATTGCTACAAAATCAGTGCCGACAGGGACTGTCCCGTACAGCAAATCTAGTTCGTGAACGCTTAAATACTGCAGAAGGTGCCACTGGCGATGTCTCCATTACAAAATTGGTAAACACCAAGACCCTTGCCGGTGCCATCCGCGATTTCTTCGGTCGTAATCAGTTAAGTCAGTTTATGGATCAGACAAACGCGTTGGCAGAATTAACCAACAAGCGTCGTTTGAGTGCATTAGGCCCTGGGGGACTTACCCGTGACCGCGCTGGATATGATGTCCGCGATGTTCACTCCAGTCATTATGGCCGTATCTGCCCGATTGAAACACCAGAAGGACCAAACATCGGTTTGATTTCTTCGCTGGCTCTTTACGGTAAAATTGATAATTTTGGTTTTATTCTAGCGCCCTATTCTAAAGTTAAGAATATGACGACACAGAAACAGATTGATTATCTTACCGCCGATGAAGAAGAAAAATACATCATTGCTCAGGCAAATGCCCCGCAGGATGAACATCATAAATTCACCAATAATTACGTTTTGTCACGTTACCAAGGTGAAAGCGGCGAATTTCCTAGTGAGGATATTGACTATATTGATGTTTCGCCGAAACAGCTTATCAGTGCTGCCGCGGGATTAATTCCGTTTTTGGAACATGATGATGCGAACCGAGCATTAATGGGTGCAAATATGCAGCGTCAGGCCGTTCCGTTGTTAAAAGCAGAACGCCCTTATGTAGGCACGGGGCTGGAACATGTAGTAGCGCGTGACTCACGAGCCATTATCACTGCTACAGACGACGGCATCGTTGCATCTGCTAATGGCAATGAAATTATTGTTACGAAAGACGGTGAACTTCCTGAGAAAGACGCGGATCCTTCCACCTATCAGCATTACCATTTATATAAGTTTCTTCGTTCCAATGCTTCTACCTTGATCAATCAGCGCCCGATTGTACGTCGTGGTCAAAAAATTGGAAAAAAGCAAGCAATTGCAGATGGTACTTGTACCGATCAGGGTGATTTAGCATTAGGTCGAAACGTCATGGTTGCATTTATGCCTTGGCGCGGATACAATTACGAAGATGCTATCATTATCAGCGAACGTTTAGCACAGCAAGATGTGTACACCAGTATTCATGTTAATTTGCAAGATATTGTTGCACGAGACACCAAGCTTGGCCCCGAAGAAATCACACGTGATATTCCAAATGTCGGTGAAGATGCTCTACGGAATCTTGACACCGAGGGTGTTATTCGTATTGGTGCAGAAGTAAAAGCCGGTGATATTCTTGTGGGTAAAATCACGCCGAAAAACGAATCGGATTTAGCACCGGAAGAGCGCTTGCTCAAAGCAATCTTCGGTGAAAAAGCCGCCGATGTCAAAGATAGTTCGCTTCTTGCTTCCGGCGGTAATGACGGCATCATCATGGATGTTCGCATTGAACGCCGTATTGATCCAACACAGCAAAAGCTGAATAAAACCGAATTCAAACTCCGGCTCAAAGAAACCGAAACAAAATACAAAAACGAACAGGCACAAATACTGGACGAAATGGTCAAAGCTCTCAGTGACCAATTTCTCGGCATGAAAATGTGCGCTTCGATCTCTCATACCGTTGACGGCGAACTCGAAGAACTCATACCGGCAGATCGCAAGATCACCAAAATGATGCTGAATCGACTTGCGGCCAATTACAATAATTTCATTATGAAAGAATGTGAAGAAAAGAACCGCATTAATGAAATTATCAAAGTATTCCGGACTAAATTGCGGGATAATGAACAATGCAAACAAGAGGCCCTCTCGCTTATCAGCAAGAATGACGGACAAGACCCCGGAAAAATCAACTCGGTCAAGGTCTATATTGCAAGCAAACGCCGGATCTCCATTGGTGATAAAATGGCTGGTCGCCATGGTAACAAAGGTATCGTTTCCAGAATCGTCCCAGTAGCGGACTTACCATTCATGGCCGACGGAACCCCCGTTGATATCATTTTGAATCCTCTTGGTGTTCCTTCCCGAATGAATGTGGGACAGGTTTTTGAAACACACGTCGGATGGGCCGCTAAAATTCTGAAAAAGGTTGTTGCAACACCCGTATTTGATGGTATTCAAGAAAACACCATTGTCAGCCTTCTTGATAAAGCTCGCCGCATTAAGGTTGAAGAAGCAGGCTGGACAATTAACAAAGATAACCGTATTATTGATACATTCGACAAAGATCGTACCGATGACTTCGTCGGAACAGATGGAAAGACTTACTTATATGATGGTTTCACTGGCGACCGATTTGACCAAAAAATCGTAGTCGGACAAATCTACATGCTGAAATTGGATCATTTAGTTGTCAACAAGATTCATGCGCGTGCTGTTGGACCGTATTCACTTGTCACACAGCAGCCCCTCGGCGGCCGTGCACAGCACGGTGGTCAGCGATTCGGTGAAATGGAAGTCTGGGCTTTAGAAGCTTACGGCGCAGCATATACATTACAGGAAATGCTGACTGTTAAGAGTGATGATGTTACCGGTCGTACAAAGATTTACGAATCAATCATGAAAGGCAATAACGAATTAGTTGCCGGAACACCGGAATCATTTAACGTATTAATGCGCGAAATGATGAGTTTATGCTTGGATATTCGTATCCGCAGAAGCAAGAGCGTTCTGGCTTAAAAAGCCATTTCTTAGATCCGGTCTCAGGTCCATTCGAGACCGGAATTCGTAAAGATTACGTCAAGTTAATTAATAAAATGGAGGATTTCTCCTTGAATAATACATTAATCAATAAAGTCGCCGGCCTGGATGCCATGGAAGAAACCAATTGCGTAACAATTGGCGTTGCGTCTCCGGATACGATTCGATCCTGGAGTCATGGTGAAGTTAAAACACCTGAAACGATCAATTACCGTACATTCAAACCGGAAAAAGGCGGTTTGTTCTGTGAGCGTATTTTCGGACCTACCCATGACTGGGAATGCGCATGCGGCAAATATAAGCGCGTAAAACACAAGGGCGTTATTTGCGATCGCTGTGGTGTTGAAGTAACATTGTCCCGCGTTCGTCGTGAACGCATGGGGCATTTGGAACTCGCGGTGCCAGTTTCGCATGTTTGGTTCTACAAATGCTCTCCGAGTCGTTTGGGACTAATGCTGGATATGACGCAAAAAGCTTTGGATAAAGTTTTATACTATGAATCATGGATTGTCACTGACAATGGTGATACGCCATTGCAAGTCAAGCAACTTTTGGATGACAATGAGTATCGTGAAAACCGCACGAACTACGGTGATGCTTTCAAAGCTAGCATGGGGGCTGAAGCCATCGAAGAGCTTCTTGGCCAAATTGACCTTGAACAAACAGAAGCAGAACTAAACGAAGAACTACTCAGCACCAAGAGTCTGGCCATTCGTAAAAAAATCTCCAAACGGGTTCGTCTCGTCGAAGGATTTCTAAATAATAAAATGGATCCCCGCTGGATGATCCTACATGTTCTTCCAGTCATTCCACCAGAATTACGGCCACTTGTTCCTTTGGAAGGCGGGCGTTTTGCAACATCCGATTTAAATGATTTATATCGTCGTGTAATTAACCGCAATAACCGGTTGAAAAACTTACTGCAGATTCGCACTCCGGAAGTCATTATCCGCAATGAAAAACGAATGCTACAGGAAGCTGTTGACGCTCTGATGGACAATGGCCGTCACGGCCGTGCCGTTACAAGCACCGGCAATCGCCCGTTGAAATCACTATCGGATATGTTAAAAGGTAAGCAGGGACGTTTCCGTCAAAATTTACTTGGTAAGCGTGTCGATTATTCGGGGCGTTCTGTTATTGTTGTCGGGCCAGAACTGACCATTAATCAATGCGGATTGCCGAAAGAAATGGCGCTTGTTTTATTTGAGCCGTTTATTATGCGGCGCTTAAAAGAGAAGGGTTTTGTTCATACCGTAAGAAATGCGAAAAAATGGATTGAACAGCGTCGTAAAGAAGTATGGGATGTTTTAGATGACGTCATTAAAGGCCATCCGATTCTGTTAAATCGTGCCCCGACACTGCATCGTTTGAGTATTCAGGCTTTTGATCCAATTTTGATTGAAGGAATGGCGATTCGCCTGCACCCCCTGGTTTGTACCGCATTCAATGCCGATTTTGATGGGGATCAGATGGCCGTGCATATTCCGTTATCGAATGAAGCGCAGTTAGAATCGAAATTGCTGATGCTTTCACCGAATAATATCTTTTCACCGGCGAGTGGCAAACCTGTTACTATCCCGAATCAGGATATCGTTCTGGGAGCCTATTACCTCTGCTATGAAGATCCGCACAGAAGAAAAAGATTTAACGAAACACCGCGAACAAAACAGCGCTGGTTTAATGATTACACTGATATTTTACGCGCGTATGATAACCATGATTTGTATATTCATGATTTTTTCAATTTTCGCAATCCGTATTATCATAAAAAAACATTGTGGAGTGCCGACACCATAAATGACCGTTTTATCGTAACAACGGCCGGGCGTTGTATTTTTAATGAGGTATGGCCAGATGTCATGGGACTTTTTAATGCTCGCTGTAGCAAAAAAGAGCTTTCTAAAATGATCGGTGAGTGTTATCATTATATCGACCGCAAAGAACTCATTATAGTTTTGGATAAAATCAAAGCAATTGGTTATAAATATGCGACAATCTCATCGTTTTCGATGGGCGTGCAGGATATGATTATCCCGAAAGACAAAAAAGAACGAATTGCCAAAGCAAAGGCCGAAATTGATAAAATCCGCGAACAGCACCGCATTGGTGCCATCACCGAGAAAGAACGCTATGGAAAGTGCATTGATGTTTGGACACAGACAAGTAATGATCTTGCTAACGTTCTTTCCAAAACGCTGGAAAACAATGGCGGACAAGAGAGCATCAACCCTGTATGGGCTATGCTTGATTCCGGTGCTCGAGGAAGTAAAGACCAGATTCGTCAGTTAGGCGGTATGCGTGGTTTGATGGCCAAACCTTCTGGGGATATCATGGAAAACCCCATTATTTCAAACTTCCGCGAAGGTCTGACCGTTTTGGAATACTTCATTAGTTCTCACGGAGCTCGTAAAGGATTAGCGGATACCGCATTAAAAACCGCAGATTCCGGTTATATGACGCGTCGTCTTGTTGATGTAGCTCACGATGTCATTTGCGTTGAACCGGATTGCGGAACGATCAATGGTATTTGGGTACGCGCCATCCGAGAAGGCAACAAAGACACCGTAAGTTTAGTCGATCGTATTTCGGGTCGTTTCAGTGTCGATGAAATCATGGACTACAGCTCAGGTGAAATCCTTGTTAAAGCTGGCAGTGAAATCACTCCTGAGATTGCAAAACGCATTACTGAAATGGGCATTGAGAAAGTTCGCATTCGTTCCGTTCTTACATGTGAAAGCAAACACGGTATCTGCTGCAAATGCTATGGCCGAAATCTTGCAACGGGCAAAATGCCCGATGAAGGTGATGCTCTTGGTATTATCGCGGCGCAGTCTATTGGTGAGCCAGGGACTCAGTTAACGATGCGTACATTCCACTTTGGTGGTACTGCTACGGCTTCCTCGAGCCAGTCCAACTACAAGGCAAGTCAAGCGGGTGTTATCCGTTTCCAAGAAGCTGTTCCTATCGAGACTGAAAAAGGACGCTATGTCATTTTAAGCAAGAGCGGTCGTGTTGTTGTTGAAAACAAAGATGGTCTTGAACTGGAAAGCTATGACTTATTTCCAGGTTCTATTCTTACTAAAAAAGAAGGCGATCACGTTAAGGCAAATGAAGAATTCGTCAAATGGGATCCGTACAATATTCCAATTATTACCAAGATGGACGGTCAAGTTGATTATCGCGATTTAATTGAAGGCGTTACAATGAAACGCGAATTCAATGATGAAAGTGGTAAAGAGGAAGTTGTTGTTCAGGAACATCGTGAAGATTTACATCCTACCATTACAATTACAAGTTTAGACAAAGAAACCGGTGAAAACATCATCGATTCTTACAACCTCCCCGCGGATGCGCATATCGCAGTTTCGGAACATTCAATGGTTCATATTGGTGATACCTTAGCGAAAACACCGCGTCAGGCATCCAGAACCAAGGATATCACAGGTGGTCTTCCACGTGTTGCCGAGCTGTTTGAAGCGCGTCGTCCAAAAGAAGCCGCAGAAATTGCTAAGATTGACGGTATTGTAAAAATTGATAAACCCGTAAAAGGCAAACGTAATATCAAGATTACAGATCCTGAAAACGGCAAAGTCAAGGATCATCCAATTCCAGCCGGTAAACGTATTGTTGTTTTTGACAACGATTATGTTCATAAGGGAACAACCCTCACCGATGGTGTTGCCGTTCTTTCTGAAATGCTTGAAGTCTGCGGTGAGCAAGAATTACAGGAATACTTGGTCAATGAAGTTCAGCAGGTTTATCGTCTGCAAGGTGTTGAAATCAATGATAAACACATTGAGATCATCGTCCGTCAGATGATGCGCCGTGTCCGTATTACAGAACCGGGGCACACGCACTTCCTCTATGGCGAAGCCATTGACAAGAACACATTTGATGAAGAAAACAAGCGTGTTATTGAAGAAGGCGGCATTCCTGCCGAAGCGAAACCGCTGCTGCTTGGTATTACCAAAGCCAGTTTGGCAACCGACAGCTTTATCTCAGCAGCATCCTTCCAGGATACGACCCGTATTCTAACCGAAGCGGCGACCTTTGGTCGTGTCGATTATCTGCATGGATTTAAAGAGAATGTCATTATGGGTCACCTTATTCCCGCTGGTACGGGCTATCATAAGATCCAGAATGTCAAGCTCGAATTTGTAGATCCGGATGCACCAAAAGGCGAAGAAAAGCAAGAAGGCATTGAAAATCCTGAAAAGCAAGAAGGCGCCAATGACGAAAGCCTCCTGGATAATCAACCAGACGGGAAACGTTCTGCATTGAGTGAAATTTTGGATTACTAATCTAAAAATTTATTAAATAAAAACCAAACGCGCTCGAAAAGATTTCTTTTCGAACGCGTTTTTATATTTCCGTTCTATTTCTAAAACAGCGTGGGGAGATGCCATAATATTTTTTAAAAGCATAAGAAAAATAATTTGAGTCCGAAAAACCACATCGTTCCGAAACCACAGAAATAGGATCTGTGCCTTTCTCTAAAAGAAGCGCGGCATGGTATAGCCTGATACGTTTCAGATATTCAAGCGGGCTGCATTTTTCAATTTTGCGAAAATACCTCATTAACGTATTCGGCGATACATAAGCAATCTTCGCCAAATCCTTTAATTGCCAATGATGCGCAAAATCCGTTTCTATTTTTGCAATGACCTTGCCAATTCGCAGCGATGAAATATTCATACTCCTTGAAGACTCGTCATAATGCCGCGAAATAACAATAATAAGCTCCAGTAATTTCTGATATGCACCCAATTCACAACCATCTTGCCCCGATTGTAATTCATCACTTAACTGATCAACAATGTGATTTACCCGCGTCAGATTCAACGCAGAAAGCCTCAGTCTGTGAGCAAATGTTTCATCCGTTCGCAGGGATGGCTCAAGTTCAAAGAGGATATTATAACCATTTAAACGCCGCAGCCAATGCAAAGGAAGCGGTAGTTTATTCGGCGCAAACATTACATTTACAATTTTTAAATTATGCCGTTCTATAAAGGAATGGACAGATTTTCCCTGAATTAAAAAAACATCTCCTGCCTTTACAACATACTTTTTCGTATCAATAACCTGAGTGCCAATTCCGTGATTAATGATTACCAACTCCGCAAAATCATGAAAATGAGATACTGATGTCAGGTCATGCTTATGAGATACTCCCTGATCCTGATCGATTCGACGAACCGCAATGGGACATCCAACCCGAGGAAAATAAAAACCCTCCTCTGCTTCAACTATCGTATTATTATTACCAACCATTTTATTCCACACCCTTATTTAAACTCTAAAAAAGACTGGTGATATTTTAATACTTTATGATGATTTTGTCAAGGTTTTTTGCGAAAGAAATAATATATCTGGGGTATAAAGTTGGGGTGACCAATTTTTCTTACCCACTACATCTAGTGGTTGACAATCTCTTTCTGGGAAGATGCTTGGTGCGTTGTTGCCATTTGGACGAGCCTCCAAAAAAGCAT
>JBAYAV010000027.1:0-17067 GCA_041669565.1 Lentisphaeria bacterium | reverse complement strand
TCGACTTTTATAGGAATTTTATTAAAGAATGTCTTTGTCATCAGTTGATCAATTTTTTGGTTCGGACTCTCCCTTAAAGCAAGCAGAACAGTTTGGTGGGCCGTCTTATGAGCCCCGGCCGCAGCAAGTGACGATGGCAAAGGAAGTTGCTAAGGCATTCGAGGACAAGAAAAATTTGTGCGTTGAGGCACCAACGGGTGTTGGTAAGACTTTTGCCTATTTAATACCGGCTTATTATTATTCGATTGATATGGGGAAGCCGGTTGTTATCAGCACGCATACCATTAATTTGCAAGAACAGATTGTGGATCGTGACTTGCCGTTATTGGAAAAATTATTGCAGAAGAAGATTTATTATGCATTAGCGAAGGGCCGAAGCAATTATCTATGCCTGCGGCGTCTGAGTCAGATTGCAGATATGAATGAAGAACTGCTACCCGGCGGTAAAAAACTCTTGGGTGAAATGGGCGTTTTGATCGACTGGGTAAACAAGACAGATTCGGGAGATCGAGCTGAATTACAGGGTGATCTTTCTTCAAAATTGTGGGAGTTAGTTCAGTGCGAACGCGGTAATTGTTTGGGCGGGAATTGTCCGTTTAATAAGAAATGCTTTTTGAATCGTGCAAAACGGAATTGTAAAAATGCGGAAATTATAATTGCAAATCACGCCTTCTTTTTTAGCGCATTGGCGATGCAGGCTGAGGTGGGCGGAAGTGATGTGAGTAATTCCTTGCTGCCGGAGTACTGTGCCGTTATTATGGATGAGGGGCACACTCTAGAAGATACGGCGGCGGAACATCTGGGACTTCGGGCGGACACATGGTCTATGCGTCGAATCCTCAATCGTCTTTATTCTGAAAAATATCATTCTGGGCTTTTGCGGTCCGACTCTTGTGCATCAGCGCGTAAGCCGATTGCCGATTTGCGACGCATGCTGGATCTTTTTATTCCAAAACTGATTGAATGGATGGAGCAGCAAAACGTGTCTCAGGGGGTTTTGCGTTATACGTGTCCCGGGCATATAGAAAATTATCTTGATGAATATTGCCATAATTTGGAGTGTGAGCTCGATCGTCAGACAGAGCAATTTAAGGATAATAAGAACGATGATGTTGTAAAGGAACTAAAGGCGTTAAAACAATCTCTGCATGAACAAAACAGAACTCTGAATGTTTTTTTTCAAATGAAGTACAAGGCGTATGTATACTGGTTTGAAATATCGGGTCGTGAGCATAAAGAACTCATTTTTAATTGTTTGCCTGTTGATGTTGCACCCATTTTAAAGCAAAAGCTTTTTGATGCGGAAATTCCGATTCCCGTTATTATTACAAGTGCAACCTTGGCGGTCAATGGCAATATCAATTTTTTTACACGGCGTATTGGTTGTCCGGAAGCCCGGACAATGATGTTGGATTCGCCCTTTCACTATGAAGATCAAGTCACGGTTTATATCCCTGAAAACATGCCGGATCCGCGGGATGATGCGTATCAGGAGGAACTAGAAAAATATATCAAGATTTTTATTGCCAAGACGGGCGGGTGTGCTTTTGTTCTTTTTACAAGTTATTATGCGATGCACTTAACAGCAGAACATCTGGAGATGTTTTTTGTGGAAAAGAAAATCGAACTTTTGATGCAGGGCGAGGGCTATTTGCCGCGTCGAATGTTAGAGCTTTTTCGTGAGCGGGAACATGCCGTTATTTTTGGAACGTCGAGTTTTTGGACGGGGGTTGATGTTCCGGGGAAAGCGTTAAGCAATGTAATTATTACAAAATTGCCGTTTGCTGTTCCAAGTTATCCGCTCGTTGCCGCACGGGGTGAGTTAATAACAGCCCGCGGCGGAAGCTCTTTTGCGGAGTACTCTTTGCCGGATGCGGTATTGAAATTTCGTCAGGGATTTGGGCGTTTAATCCGTACGTCACAGGATCGTGGAATTGTGGTTGTTTTGGATGGACGAATTCGTACAAAACGGTATGGCAAAACTTTTCTGAATTCAATTCCAAAGTGCAATATGAAAAATTGTTAGCGTGGTAACCACAAGAATTCAAATTGCATTGTTTCTCTCATAATGGAAAAGAGCGAACAAACAGGGCTCGTTCATTACAATGATATAAAGGATGGAAAGAGAACAAAAATTGTTGCCTTCCGGAAGATTGGTGATTCTTGTTAAATTTAATGTGCTTGGGTTGAAAAATAGAGATAACCATAGATATTTTAAAAGTCCATTTTGTTTTTATAATAGATGAAAAGGAAGAAAAAAAGATGAAATCTTATTGTTTTAAGAAAAAAAATTGCGCGGCGCCTGTGACATGTGACTGGAATGATTCTTACTGGCAAGGCTGTAATGTTGCGGATATTGATATTGTTTATGACCGCAGCAGTGATCATCACCCTGTTGTAAAGGGAAAATTTGCGCATGATGACCGGCATATTTACGGAATTTACCAAGTTCAGGATCGCTATATTCGGGCTGTGGCTAAAAAATATCAGGATTCGGTTTGTCAGGACTCCTGCGTGGAGTTCTTTTTAAAGCCATCGGTTGGGCCGGGATACTTTAACCTGGAAATGGGAGCAGGCGGAACGTATTTGTTTTATTATGTAATTGATAATTCTCATTCCGAAAAGGGCGGTTTTAAAAATATGATCCAGGTTCCATGGGAAGACGGCTGTAAAATAAAATTAAAAACAACGCTGCCAAAAAATATCGAACCGGAAATTACCACCCCAACAACGTGGTGTGCACAATTTTCAATTCCTTTGTCAATGCTGGAAAAATATACCGGCAAGATCGGGAAACTCAGTGGCCAAACTTGGACTGGTAACTTTTATAAATGCGCCGATAAAACATCGCATCCGCATTGGCTTTCCTGGAGTCGCGTTTCAACTCTTAATTTTCATCTTCCGGAATGTTTTGGACAATGGCTTTTCGAGTAAACAAAAGGACGATATAAAATGACTAAGACAATAAAAACAGAAAAAAACAAAAAAATCCGACATGCGATTATCGGCCTGGGAATGATGGGCCAGGGGCATATTAAGTATGTCCAAGAAGACCCCGAAGCCGAACTGGTGGCAGTCTGTGATGTTTTTAAATCACGCGTGGCATCTTCGCTGCAGAAAATCGGCGGTAATTGCCGCGGTTATTATGACTTTCGAGAAATGATTGACCACGAAGATATCGATGTCGTGCATGTTGTAACGCCAACACACTGGCATGCTTATCAGGATATCTATGCGCTGAATGCCGGCTGTGATGTCTGGGCTGAAAAACCAATGACCCGAACTATCGGTGAAGGAAAATATGTTATTGATGCCGTTCGTCGCAACAAGCGCGTTTTCCGCCTGAATACTTGGTTCCGGCTCTATGGTAAATTTTATGGCCTTGGTACAACGGTCAAGCCATTGAAAAAGCTGGTCATGAGCGGCGCGTTGGGCTGGCCACTGACGGTACGCATTAGTGCTCATACAGGCTTTCCGTGGAAAACAAGTATGTGGTCTGGAAAAATAGGCCTGCCCGAAGAACCGGTGCCAAATGATCTTGATTATGATATGTGGCTGGGCCCAGCACCCTATAAGCCGTATACAACCCATCGTGTATCACAGTCTTTCCGCGGCTACTGGGATTATGACGGCGGTGGACTTGGTGATATGGGGCAGCATTTCTTGGATCCTGTGCAGTATATCCTTGATAAGGATGACACAAGCCCTATTGAAGTGGAAGCTACCGCAGAACAGCCAATCGATGCGGATGCAATTGGTCTGTGGGGGCATGTTGAAATGAAATATGCTGACGGCTGTAAAATTATTTTGGAGTCTTGTGAGTGGGGCGATGACGAAACAAAGGACAAACCTTTTATCGAAGGTCCGAAAGGCAAGGTCTATAAAGATTTTAAGACAGTTCCTGAAAGTCTTGCTTCCATGGTCGATACGCTGCCCGATCCTCCAGAGCAGATTAGCGACTTCAATATTTCCGTTCGGACGAGAAAAAAATTTGGTCTAAATGAAGTGAATGGAGATCGCAGTAATCTACTTGTTCAGTTGGCTATTTGTGCCATACGAATGGGTCGGAAACTTCATTTTGATCCAGTGAAGAAAGAGTTTCTTGATGATCCAGAAGCCAATAAACTCGTAAATCAGCCTGCGCGTGCGCCGTGGGCATTGAAATAATTTAACATAGAAAAAACTTGCGGACCTTGGAATGTCCGCGAGTTTTTTCTATCAGGAGAATATAATGGCATATCTATTTGATACGCATATGCATATATCTACGATAGAGGATCCGGCGGCATTTTTTGAGAATGCGCGAGTTGCGGGGTGTCATTTTTTTTTAATGGCGGGAACCTCGCGTAAAGATGCAGAACAGATTATGGAGCTTTGTAATCCGGAAGCTGGGATTTATGCTGCAATTGGCCAGTACCCAGAATGCTGGGAAGAATATACGCCGGACTTGTGTGCGTATTATCGGCAATGCTATGAGAAGCCCGGAGTTGTGGCAGTGGGGGAAATTGGCTTAGAGTACCACTATGATGAAGATCATCACGAAGAACAAAAAAAACAATTTTCTGAGTTTTTGGATATTGCTGCAGAAATAGGCAAGCCGCCGATGATTCACTGCCGGGATGCTTTTGACGACTGTTATGCTTTAATGCAGGAGCATTTTATGACGGATAAGCCTTTTATTATTCATAGTTTTACGGGCACGCCAGCCCAGGCTGAAAAGTGGCTGGATCGCGGCGGGTATTTGTCTTGTAACGGTATGACAACATTTAAAAATGCGCATGATATCCGGGAATCACTGCGGTATATACCGATGGATCGTTTGCTTTTGGAAACAGACACGCCGTATTTGGCGCCGGTTCCATTCCGCGGAAAGCCGAATAGTTCGGCATATTTGCCGTATATTGCGGCAAAAGTTGCTGAGGTAAAGAATCTTTCAGTGGACGAGGTCGGAAAACAAACGACGCGAAATGCGTTTGAAGTTTTTGGAATTGAAAGAACAGGAAATAAAGCTGGTATAAAGTTGAAGTGATCTGTGTTTCGCAGACGCTAAATGTGACTGGCGTCAATTTTGTGTTCATAGCCCAAGCCTTCAAGTCCTTTTTTCCTGCCTCATACACTACATATGATTTTAGTTATCGAAAATTTATACCTCAACTAAAACAATGAAGACATGAAATTTTTTAAATAAAAAAGGGAAAAACGCCTTTTGGAGTTTCTTTTTTTTAGATAACTGCTATATTAATATTAAATATTTAGTTATTAATAAGTTTATTTGAGTTCTTCTAAACAAACATCAACCCCCAAATATTTAGGATTTATCCTTTTCCATGAGAAACTTAACCGTCAGGGATGTATTGGCATTTTCGGTTATTCTTTTTTCGTTTTTTTCAGAATGTTGTTTTTCTGTTGAAACGGAGAATGAATTTAATCGTTTTTTGTCGATGATGCAAGCAAAGAATCCGCAGTTGTCTGCTGCTCGTTATCGAGTAGAGCAGGCCTTATCACGTCATGAGGAATTATTTGAGTTTTATGATCCTGAATTTAATGTGGCTGCGGGGTATACAGAAAATGATCGTTATGTTCCACAGAGTTCTTTTAGTAGTAGCCTTGAGGATAATCGAATTTCGGCGCAGGCGGGTGTTGAGGCTGCGTTGGTTCCTGGGGCCTATGTTTCTGCGGGGATAGAGCAGGCGCGGTTATTTGAAGAATCCGGCTATGATCATTTGTTTCAAAATTTATTTGGGGTGCGTGTTCGTATTCCGCTTTTACGCGACAAGGGCTTTGCCATTCAAAATTATAAAATGCGAGCTGCGATGGCGGAATATAATATGAGTGTAAGCGCCTTCTTGATTTTAAGTCAACAACTTCGCAATCAACTGGAGCAGGTGTATCTTTCCTGTTATGAGTATCTTTCTATTGTACAGGTTGTTACAAAATCGGAAGAACGATTTAAAATAATTGCGGAAGAAGCGAAGGAATTAGCGGATTTAAAAACGGTTCCGGATTATGAGGTGTTAGATACGGTGCGCGAATTGCAGATTAGCCGTGAAGATTTGCAAGTGGCAAAAAATGCTTATGAGGTGCAGATTATCAAGTTATCTGAATTGCTTGGTGAAGAAAAAATTATTGAGTTGAAGGGCGATGTGGATAGCTTTGTAGAGAAAGCGCAGAAGAACCTGAAGATAGAGTATCATTTTACGATGGCGCAGGCATTGCAGGCGCGCGGAATTAGTCTTTATCAGAAAAATCGTTTGGAGCGTGCGCGTGCAAATCATGAAAAGGCTCTTGAAGAAATGCGAGATGATTTATCCCTGGAGGTTGGGTTAAATAGTCGTTTTGAAAATGAAAACCACCCCTATGGCATTCATCGGGATTTGGATGATAATTATTTTGGCGGTGATATTGCGATCGTGTGGCATCGGCCGTTGGGGTATTGTGGTGAAAAAAGCCGATTGGCGCAAATAGAATCGTTGCTCAGCGAAATAAAAGCCGATATGAATACAGTGAAATTACAGATTTTTCGAGAATTAAAACAAGAAGAATTGAACTATAATTCTGCAAAAGAACGGATGGTTTTATTGTTGCGCGGTGTCGAGGCTGCGAAAAAAACCATGGAGGCTGAACAGGAACGCTTCCGATTGGGAGACGGTTCTAGTAATTCGGTGCTGGATGCACAAAAAAATATGACAATTATCCTTCGGCGTTTAACTGTAGCAGCAGCAGATTTGCTGCGTTCACAGTCAAATTACTGTTATTCGGCGGGGTATTGTAAGGAATAATTGGAGGTACGTTATGGCGATGGGAAATTTATTTGGAAAAAGTCATCGGGATGATGATTTTGATCAGGTTGCGCCAAGTGCGCCGATGGGACTTCCTGCACAACAACAGGAAAATCTGGATCAGGATGTATCCTATTTAGAAAATGAGGATACGAGTCACCGAATACAAAAAGTAGCAGACAAAGAAGTCAAAAGTGCGGCTGAAGATTCGTTGAAAAAGATGTATGTGGTGCAGCGTGGACGTTGCCCAAACTGTGGCGGGCATCTGTATAAACACATGTCTGCGAGTATTTGCGAGTCTTGCGGGTGGCACCGGTATGATATGCCGAAAAAGGGCTCTGTGCGCGTGCATTTGCATAACAACAGCGGTGTTGTAAATGGCAAATATGCCTATGTTTTAACTTCGGGCGAATGTCTGGTGGTTGATGAAGATGTGGTCAAGGCAAAAATTCCGAAAAATTGTTATGATTGGGTGGAATATCTTTGGACAGAAGATGAAATAGAGCAGCATCGCGAGCAGGGAATTACAAATTTGCAGTTGCGCAGTGGCGAAATTCATTGTGGGTGGTGTAATAAAATTGCGGATCCAAGTAAGGACGGATTTCATCTTGTGCATGTGGCGTTTGGAACAAGCCAGGAGCGTTACTGCTTTTGCAGTGATGATTGCTATGAAGCATTTCGCAAAATGTATCCCGCGCGTGTCCATCGCAATTGTTATGAACGTGATTGCAGTACGTGCAATTTGTGCTTGAAACGATATACTGATGAAGTATCAGAAATCCGTATGCTCGCAAAAGATTTCCTGAAAAAAAATAAATAGAATCAGAAAGATGAATAAAATGGGCGAGATTCGCATAACAACTGGGGAAGAAATACCACTGCCGCCAAAAGAAGCCTCTTTAAGACTCCGACGCCTTTTGGGCTATCTCTTTTTGGGAACCATGTTTGTCATTATATTGGGGTGCGTGATTAAAATTCCACGCTATACGGTGGCAAGCGGCTATGTGAGCTCGGAGCATTATGCCGAGGTCCGCTCACCAGTCACCGGCGTGGTTAGTGAAATACTGGTGCATAGCGGGGAACAAGTGACGGCCGGACAGGTTTTGGTGCGTTTGAATTCGGAAGAAGAGGAGGCTTTGCTGGCTGAAACAAGAGCGAGGGTCTCGAAACTGAAAACAGAAATAAAACGCCGCGAAGCGGAAATGTCGATCGACTTGGAACGCCGCCGTCTTAACTTGTCGGAAGAAAGTCGTGAGCATGTGAATCAAATTGCGATTGCGCAGCTGCGATTGCAGAATGCACAGACGAAGCTGAAATTAACCCAAGAGCTGGTGAATAAAGGCTTGAAAGCGGCGAATAATCTCGAAGATGATCGCCTGACGGAAGAACTTGCAAAAGTAATTCTGATGGCATTGAAAGACAAAGATTTTAAAATTTATCAGCAGTTAATTGATCGTGATTCTGAAAAATATAAAAGCGAGGTAGTCGCTTTAAATGAAGAATTAAAAGCGGTGAATGATTCGGTAAAACGTGTAGAAGCGCGATTGAAAACGCGTGAAATTCGTGCGCCGATTGCAGGTGTGGTGGTGCGTTATGAATTTGTGGTAGGAGAACTCTTGCAGCCGATAAGCGTTATTTATGAAATTTTCGGCGGCCAAAAACAGGTTCTGAAACTACGGATAGCAGAACGGCATGCTTTGAAAGTTTGTGTGGGGCAAAAATATCGGGCTAGATTATCGTCCTTACGCGGCATTCGCCGGCAGGATTTTTGGGGTGATGTAGAATATTTACGTAATGTTATTCAGGGAGATGGCCAGAATACTTATCGGGTGGCTTACTGCAGCTTTGATTCCGGCAAGTACTTAATTCCACCAGGAACAACCGTGGAAGCGCGGGTCTATTATGGCAAATCCAGTTTTTGGTTCTATCTCTTTAATATGGATATTTCTTAATCGCCGTTTAAGACTGTATAATGGAAAAAAATACACAGAAAAAAGAAGAGGGCTTAAGGCGCATATTTGTCTTTATACACCCCTATATTCATCCGATGATCTTTCTGATGATTATGACGGCGCTAATGGCTTTTATTGCGATTGTTCCGCCGTTTGTAACCCGAGCATTAATTGATCGGGTTTTTACGAATGGCGAACGCGATATCTTTTTTGTGTATGGCCTTATGATGGTCATGACGTGGATTATTTACTTATTGATCAGCCTAGTTCAGTCGGTGACTTGTGTTTATATTGGGCAGCGGTTTGTCTGTGATGTTCGAAATAAGCTTTATAATCATATTTTGCATTTATCGCTTCGCTTTTTTGGAAAAAATAGCGCCGGAAAAATTGTCAATCGTTTAATGGGTGACAGCAATGTTTTGCAACAGATGCTGACTGGTGAGAGTATGATGGTGATTTCGGATGTTATTGTCGCGTTGTGTGCGATGGTTGCAACGTTTGCTATTAATTGGCGGTTATCGTTATTGCTTTGGCTTATTCTGGTATTTTTTGTGATAAATTTTCGCATGACGCGTCGTCGTATTGTTACAACAAGTCGTGCGATGAGTTCATCGTATGATCGTTTGTCGGGTGGCGTGCAAAATCGTCTGGTTGCAAATTTAGCGGTTAAGACGTTTGGCATGGAGAGTCATGAGAACTATAATTTTGATGGGGATTCGGAGGATGCGTTACGACTAGGAAAAGCGCAGGGAATTGCCGGAAATACGTTTGGAATGAATGTGAATTTAATCCAGACGTTAGGAAACTCGGTTCTTTATTTTTGTGGCTGTGCGATGGTTATACGGGGCGAGGTAACGTATGGTGATGTGGTTGCATTTAATGCATTTGCAATGCAGATGCTAGGCCCAGCAGTCCGCTTGTCTCAGTTGGCGAACCGTTTGCAACAGGTCGCTATTTCAACCGATCGTATCTTTGAGGTTTTTGATGAAAAATCGGAATTGCCTGAAAATCCGAGCGCGATTGAAAAGAAGGTGATTCGAGGCGCGGTAGAATTTAAGGACGTATGGTTCCATTATGATCCGGGAATTGAAATTATCCGTGGCTTTAATTTAAAGGTTGAGCCGGGGGAGACCATTGCTTTAATTGGGCCAACTGGCTGCGGAAAAAGTACGATCCTTAATCTTATTGTCCGTTACTATGATGTTACGGGCGGGGCGCTTTTGGTTGATGGTATTGATATTCGAAATCTTGATTTGCATTGTTATCGGCAAAATTTTGGTATCGTTTTGCAGGAATCGCACTTGTTTTCGACGAGTATTCGGGAAAATATCCGCTATAGCCGTTTGGGAGCATCCGATGATGAAGTCGTGGATGCTGCAAAGGCGGCAGAAATCCATGATTTTATTATGACGCTTGATGATAAATATGATACTCCAGTTGGTGATTTTGGCGTGGAACTTTCTGTGGGACAAAAACAGCGCATTAATATTGCGCGAGCAATCTGTGCAAAACCATCGATTCTGATTATGGATGAAGCAACAAGTTCTCTAGATAGTGATTCGGAGCAGGCCATTCAGCGCGCAATGGAAAAAATTCTGGTCGGGCGTACGAGTTTTGTTGTTGCCCATCGTTTGAGTACAATCAAGAATGCCGATAAGATTATTTTACTGGATAAGGGCGTTGTGAAGGAATGTGGAAAACATGATGAACTCATGGCAATGCCAAATGGACAGTATCGTGATCTTTATACAAAACACATGAGCGCGGGAGTCCTGGAAGAGTAAAAAGTGTTTTGACTGCCCTTGTCTTTGTGTCTTATCCGCATGGTTCGCCTTTTGCATAATAATAACTCAGCGCTGGCGGCGCAAGTTGATCCGAATGGATCGATATTTTATAATGTTCGTATGGTTCGTATTTAATGAAATTATTCCCCCCCCATTTTAGAGATTATCCGTATCGTCCTCCGCTGCATCGTCCGAAGGAAGAGATCCGGGATTGTTCGCTTTATATGCGCTTTATCAGGACTTATGCCTGGCCAAAGCGTTGGGCTCTTCTTGTCTGCATGCTGATTGTAGCAGTTAATTCGAGTTCTGTTTATTTGATTTCGTATTTTTCGAAAATGGTCATTGACACGATTCTTGTTATTCAAACGCAGGAGCAGTCTGGTGGTCACACTGGAAAATATCGTATTACGGAACCGGATTTAAACAATCTTCGCCCGCCTTCCCGCCCGACGGTAAGTATGGGGCGGAATATGGATATGGGGGAAAAATCGAGCCGATTTCCACCGGAAGCGGGGCGTCGTCTTTTTCTCATTGCGTTGTTGTATATTGGCTCTCAGATACTTTTTAATATCTTATCGCGATTTGCTACACGAAAGCATATTGAAGTATCACAGGGTATTATGAGCAGCCTCCGGGAGGATATGCATCGAAAAGTGATGGAGTTGTCATTATCGTATCATCAGGCGATGAGTCCTGGTAGATTACTATCTCGAATTTTATCGGATGTGCAGTCCGTTCAACAGGAGATGATGGCTCTTTTTATTAATGGTGTGCATTGTGCGTCTATGATTACGGTTGGAACGCTGATTTTGTTATGTGTTGATTGGCGGATGGCAGCAATTGCAGCGGTGGTTGTGCCTATTTATGCAATAATGTATAATAAGAAACGTCCGACAATTCGGGCATTGAATCAGGAGCAGCGGCATACGAATGCGTGTATGTATGGTCTTGTTTCTCAAAAAATTGATGCGATTAAGGCGATTCAGTCTTATGCGCGGGAAAAGGGCGAGCTCGTTTCTTTCCATCGTCTGGTTTCCAGCTTTTTTCGTGATGCGCTGCGCGTGCAGTGGATTGCATCGCTGTTGAATTGCAAGGCTGGTATTCTTGCTCATTTGGGTAATTGTGCCATTTTTCTGTATGGCGGAAAGCTTGTTTTAGATGGCGAAATGAGTTTAGGAAAAATGATTTTTTTGCATTCGTCTGCGGTTAGTCTTTTTCAGCCGGTTTTGCAGTGTTCGAACTTAAGCTTTGTGTTACAACGTCTACGGATTGCGTTATTACGGGTGGCAAGTGTGCTGGACCAAAAGCCGGAAATTTATGAAGAAAAGAATGCCGTGCCGTTTCCTCGACCAATCCATTTCGGCATTGAAGTCCGCAATCTCGAATTTACCTACCCTGTTAATAAATTCTCAAAAGAGCCTGGTGTACGAGAAGAAGAATCGCAATTACCAGTAAAAGAAGCGGTGCCTGTGATTCGCGATGTCTCTTTTACGGTTCCAGCTGGAACGTGGCTTTGTATTATGGGGGCAAGCGGTAGTGGAAAAACAACTCTTTTGCATTTGCTTTCTCGACTTTATGAGCCACAAAAAGGCGAAATTATAATTGATGGCATGAATCTGAAAAATATTCAATTTTCGTCTTTGCGCCAAGCGATGGGCGTGGTCCCACAGGAAGCGCAAATTTTTAGTGGTACCATGCGTGATAATATTTGCTACGGCTATCCGGATGCTTCTATTCCTGAAATTGTTGCTGCTGCGCAAGCGGCGCAAATGCATGATTTTATTCTTGAAATGCCAGTACAATATGAAACTTTGCTTGGTCAAAAGGGGACCAGCCTTTCTGGCGGTCAGCGACAACGACTGTCTTTGGCTAGAGCATTGTTGACAAAGCCAGAATTGCTGATTCTTGATGATTGTACATCAGCACTGGATGCCAATACCGAGCGAAAAGTCCAGGAGACGCTATCAAAAACACTAAAGGGGAAAACGGCTATTATGGTTTCTCAGCGTGTGTCGATGGCGATGCGCTGTCATAAGATTTGTGTGCTTGATAATGGCCGAATAACAGAATTTGGTTCGCATCAGGAATTGCTTGCAAAACATGGTTTTTATGCAAAGTTATTCAGCGAGCAAACGGAATAGTTTAGGATGCGTTTTGCAGAAATATTTGTTTCGGCTTTCGCCTTAAAGATTTTCTCGTAGCGGCGCACGGCGGTGCGCCTGCGGCGAGTGATAAATGATAAATGATGAATGATGAGTTGAAAACAAAGAAAGAACTATATTATTTTAAACATCGGTTGTCTTGGCGACGTACGTATATAAAAATCAGTGGCCGTGCAAGAACGGTCGGAAAATATTCCGCTTCTACAATAATTCAGACATAGGTTATTTTGAAGATTTTCTCGTAGCGGCGCACGGACGTGCGTCGTTTTTAATTTTAAACATCGGTTGTTTTGGCGACGCCTTTGTTGTTAATTCAAACATCGGTTGTCTTGGCAACGTATGTATATAAAAATCAGCGGCCGTGCAAGAACGGGCGGAAAATATTCCGCCCCTACAATAATTCAAACATCCTGTTATTTTGAAGATTTTCTCGTAGCGGCGCACGGACGTGCGTCGTTTTTAATTTCAGCCATAGGTTATTTTTGGAACGCCATTGTCCTTAATTTTAAACAAACCGCATCCTTTCTCAATATATTTTTGCACACAAAAAAGGTATCATATAAAATTTGACATCGTTGTGCTTGATTGCGTCCATAAATTAGGCGATTTCAGGCTGTGTAAAAAAAATCATTGTATTCCAAAAGAAATACAATGATTTTTTTTATTTTAATTATTTTTTTAAACGATCAAATGACCTGTGGGCGCGGATAAGCTTTTAAGAAGTCACGAATTTCATCGTGAATCTTGTATAGAGCATCTTTGTCATTGCATACTGCAACGCTGCGTTCCATGAAATCGGCAATTTTAATCATTGCGTCTTCTTTCATGCCACGTGTTGTAACTGCTGGAGTTCCCACTCGAATTCCACTTGTAACAAAAGGCTTTTCGGGATCGAAGGGAATCATATTTTTATTTACGGTGATCCCAGCTAAGTCAAGTGCATTTGATACGACTTTGCCGGTTTGGTGTTTCGGACGCAAATCAATAAGCATCAGATGATTATCGGTACCGCCGGAAACAATGCGAAAACCGCGTTTTGATAACTCGTCCGCGAGTTTTGCGGCATTTAGCCGAACTTGATGCTGATAAATCTTGAATTCCGGTTTCAGCGCTTCGCCGAAACAGACCGCTTTTGCAGCAATAACATGTTCCAGAGGCCCGCCCTGAATTCCTGGAAATACTTTGGAGTTGATTTTTTTCAGGTATTCTTGCTTGCAGAGAATCATTCCGCCGCGGGGACCACGCAAGGTCTTGTGGGTTGTTGTTGTAACAACGTCACAGTATGGAACTGGACTCGGGTGTTCTCCAGCAGCTACAAGACCGGCAATATGCGCCATATCAACAAAGAGTTTGGCGTTCACTTTGTCCGCAATCTGACGAAGACGCGGAAAATCAATCGTACGAGAATAAGCACTGGCACCAGCAAGAATCATGCGGGGCTTGTTTTCTATTGCAAGGCGCTCAATTTCATCATAATCAATGCATTCCGTGTCGCGTTTTACACCGTAGGGGATAATGTTATACAACATCCCGGAGAAGTTCATCGGGTGTCCGTGGGTCAAATGTCCACCATGATCCAAACTCATGGAAAGAACTGTGTCACCGGGTTCGCATAGTGTCATGTAGACTGCCATGTTGGCAGCACTGCCGGAGTGTGGTTGAACATTGACGCCTTCGGCACCAAATAATTTTTTCGCGCGTTCAATTGCCAATGTTTCGACTTCATCGATATGCTCGCAGCCGTTGTAGTAGCGTTTGCCCGGATAGCCTTCGGCATATTTGTTGGTAAGGAGTGTGCCTTGGGCAGCTTGTACAGCACAGGAAGCAAAATTTTCACTTGCGATAAGTTCGATGCATTCATCTTGGCGAATGGTTTCCCGTTCGAGGATGGCGGTCATTTCCGGATCGGTATGACGAAGGGGGCGCAGGGGATCAAAGTTCTGATTTTCTGACATAATATTATTCCTGTTGGTAATGCTATTTTATACTAGATTTTAGCACAAAGTAGTTTTCTAGTTATTTGGTTTAAAATCACGCTGATAATACCAAAAAAACGAAGCGTTTGTTAATTTAAATGCAAAACGTTTTTTTTCAAGTAAGTATGGAACCTTTTCCGTGTTATCGCATTTGTTTTCAGGGGCAGAATATTTTTCGGGGAACTATTGTTGTTTTTGAAACATTTTTTCTTGTTTTAGGATGTGTTGATCTTCCCAGTCAAGATTGAAGTGTATCCACGTCTTTTTGTTTTTTAAGCAGTCTTTAAGAGCCTGAAAATAGGTCGCAAATTTTGAATGAACAAAGACTCTTTTATCGCCCGATTTTTTAATCCAGTTCAGAAAGTCATCCACATCGCTGATTTTTAGTTTTCCGTTGTGGTAGGTGTCAAAAAGCTGCTTGAATTTCAGCATGTATTCACACCAGATTATTAGATCCTTATTTTGCAGTGGTTTTGCCTTTTCGACTAAGACCTTGAAATCTTCTTCGGTTGTTCTGCTCAATATTGCGTAGGGGTATGTAATATGGCATTTTCCTAAGTTTTTCAGCAAATCTTTAACCGCTGTATAGAAAATTTTTGCTTTTTGCGCGTTATCGCCAAAGACGTTTTTAAAGACCTCGTCGATTGTTGTTTCGCTATTTTCGCCACGGGCGGCTTTGGCCATTAGATAGAAGTTCATGCCGTAGACACTCCAGTGGGCAATATGAAATTGAGTTAAAATGCCATCGATATGGTGATCGGCGTACCATTTGATTTCGCGAAAGACCTCGCGAAAATGGATAAGGGGAAGGGATAAATAAAAGTTTACGCCCATATAATATTCGTAGATATTTATTTCGCCGCCATCTTTGATTTTTGACCACGCCAGGATATCGGATTTATAATGGGAATTTATGGGGCAGTTTTCGTCAAAGATTTCATGATTTACGCAGCGCCAATAGGGTGCAAAATTAACCGCCATGCCTTTTTTTAACTTGAAACCATCGGAAGGGCGGCAGTAGTTGATATAGGCGCACATTGTCAGAATGATATCGGGGCGTTTTTTGTGAAGCTTATCGGCGACCTCGTTGAATAACTGTTGATAAATTTTATCGGCGGGGTAGACGTGTTCCGAGATGCTATAGAAATCGCCGCGTTTATTTTTGTCATAGAATTTGCTGCAGTTTTGGCATTCGCACCATCCGAAACCATCGTTTGGAACCAATGAGATATATTTAATTTCGGGGTGTTTTTGACAGTATAGAAGCATGTTTTTTACGAGTTCATTGCGTAGTTCCGGGTTTGTGGTGCATAGTTGTTCGCTGAGGAGTAGGCTGCTGCGGTTGGAAGTTGGGTCTATTCTTTTGCCGTTGATTTCTGCGAAAAATTCCGGGTGTGATTTGCCGTAGTCTTTTCCAGAAATCCAGTAATTAAAGCTATGGTGCCCGCTTTCGATGGTAATGCCGCGAATTTTGGCTTCCTGTTTTACTTTTTCGCTGAGGTCATCATAGTATTTCAGCCATGTCTGCAGATAATTCAGTTTGTTTTTTGCCATCCAGTCAAAAAGCATCGATGTCTCATGATCGAATGGAAATTCTTGAATAAAACCGCGGTTTTTGAGAAGGGGCTTTCTCGCTGGAATAAGAACCCCATCCGGAAGATCCTTCGCGACTTTATCGGCATGAAAAAGATCTTCCCCGGGCTCAAAAAAACAGAAGCCATTGAATTTTTCGGCAAAATCATAAACGCCATACAGGAGCTCCGTTTCATCCGGAGCCGCGATTGTAAGCTGGTGATCTTTGACCGTAATCTGGAATGACGGAAGATTTTTGTTAATATCAAATTGCGCGCTTACATTATATTTTTTTGCTTCTTGTAATAAAAAATCATTCATGACATCAGTTTTTTTTCCCCGGTTTTTGCAAATTTTCAGATACCCATTCTTCCTTTGGGGAGAGGGAGAGAGGTCCCGGTATTTTAATCTTTCCCGTGCGTCGGTAAAAAGGCTCCGATGCCACTTAATTTTTCGCGGAGCTTTTTGATTGAAATCTGGCGTGTGTCAAGATTTTCATCCGAAGCAAGAGCGGCAGCAACCCCAGCTGCCTGCCCCGTGATAAAACAACAGGGCATTACCCGAACGGAACTTTGAATATAACGATCGGAACTGACACAACGCCCGGCTACAAGAATATTTTTTAACTTTTTTGGCGTCAAAATTCTGTATGGGATGCCGTAGCTATCGCCTTTTTTATAACAAAAAGTCTTGTTTTCTTTTTCAAACTTTGCGTAATTTTCTTTGCTCGGCTTGGAAATGTGGATATCTACCGGATAACAATAACGCCCAATTTCATCTTCAAAACTGCTGCAGTTTATAAAATCCTGTAAATTTAAAATGTAATCACCAATAATACGGCG
>JBAYAV010000026.1:0-17235 GCA_041669565.1 Lentisphaeria bacterium | reverse complement strand
CGCTAATCGCCTTTATTCTGGTCTTATAATTGGGTGCGCCTGCCTGAATTTCTAAATAGCGAAATGCAAAGCGCCGTTTCAGCTGAATGACTTTCGGTAAAATATCAAAAGTTCGAACTTCTTTCTGCAACCAACTGCGATCCAAATGTCCATGATAGGTGGAAAAATTCGTTGCTAATTCATAAGGAACTTCCGCAAACTTGCAAACAATACGTATGGGGGAATCATTGGGCTGGTCAATTTCTAATTCTAACTTAATGCGTCCAACAAGGTGCTGACCAAAATCAAATCGAAATGTCTTGCAATGAAACCATTTTCCTAATGCATCCTTAGCAGAAGCTATTTTGTGTATTTTAATGCCTTGCCAAACAGTCGAATCCTTTTCGCATTCTATCTGAGCAATAGGGGAAACTTGACCATAAATCATTTTGGGGGCTAGCTGAATTGCTTTTTGCGCCCAATAATCCTGATGTGAATAATAAAGATCCACCCCTTTGTTGTTTGGATGATCCAATATTATTTCCTTCATTGATAAATTTTCCGTGTCTATTTGCATATATTTGTTTTATTCTAAAATTACTATGTTTTTGTTTATGCTTATATTATATATTAAAGGAGTGCTGTTTGCAATAACGTTACTATCATTTATTTGGACTATCGTATCAAATGTAATAATGGAAACGGTGGTATAGACTTGAAGCCACCTAATTTAGATGTCGTGTACCAAGTTGGAACGAATGGCTTGAGAACCAGGACTATGTACATAAGGACGCGCGCGGATAATCGTCAACAATGAACTACAATCACGAGAAATGAAATTCACACCTTCTACATTTAGCGCGTTCTAAATACAGGTGCTTCCATGTTTATGTTTACCCTAAAAATATAAAAGAATCAGCTTTAACAGCTGATTTTCTCTCTCATTTACGGGATGGTTTTTAGAAAAAAAGTGCTCGCAAAAATAAAATTATGGTATATAGTAAAAGACTTTAATTAATGCTATTTATCGTTTTGGGCCCGTGTTAGGATCATTATGTGATAAAGTTTTTCTAAAATTAGTTTTGGCGTTGGGTGCTGAGTTTTTTTTAGGCTGATTTAATATTGGTTTTAAATGCGGCTTAGAAAAGGTAAAATTAGAAATGATATTCGACGAATCGATTCATTTTAGAAATAATTTAAGAAGGGATTAAAATGTTTAAAGCAAATATTCTTTTTTTGTTTTGTAGTTTCATGTTTCTAGTGAAAGCGAGTGCGGAATCAACGATAAATTTATGGTGGGCGGAGTGTCCTCTTAAAAATGATTTTTCTCAATGTGTTTCGCCGGGGTCAACATCAAAAAATTCCATTCTGCTGCAGTCGCCGCAGAATTATCGAATTAATGCTGCTTTAATGGTAAAAAACAATGGAAAGCAGGCAGTTGTACTTCGGCCTGAATTATATGCTCCTGAATTACAGAATAATATTATAATGCGAGAGTCCGTGTTTATTCGCAGCAGGGCCGGTATTTTATTTGCAGATATTCTTCCAAAAATATCGAAAGGCGGGGCGATTTGTGTTTCGGCAGGGGAGACGCAGCAAATATTTTTAGAAATTAATACAGATGGTTTAGCGAGTGGTTCTTATAAAGCATCGTTAAATTTATGGGACGTCAACAACAAAAAGGTATCTTCTGCAACGCTGCAATTGATGGTAAGCAAGCTTAAATTATCCTCCCAAAACATGGATTTATTGGTGTGGGATTGTAGTTTGCGTCAATTACAGGGAAAAAATGCTGAAAAGCTGGCGAAATTTTTAGGAGAATCCGGAGTTGATATTTTTCATGTTCTTGAAAAAATTAAGATTAAATTTAATAAAGAGGGAAATATTGTTGGAGAGCCTGATTTTACTTTATTAGATCGAACATTGGATATTGTGCGTCCTTATGCTGAAATGGTTTTGTTGCGGGGATGTTGTATTTTTTGTCCAGGGCCCTCTAAGATATTTCCTGAACAAAGAAATAAAAAAGATCAAAGCTTAGCAGCGAGTGATTATAGCATTCAATATGGCACTCTTGCTTGGAAAAATGCGGTTCATAACTATACGAAAGCGCTACGTTCTCATTTAGCGAAAAGAGGATGGGAAAAAAGTGAATGGGCTCTTTATCCCTATGATGAATATATTGGTGTGTATTTTAGTGACTTTGCTCGAGAAGTAAAAAAAGTAGATCCGGAAATAAGAATTTTTGGAAACTCAGTTCGAGCCGGATCCCCCGAATTATTGGTGGAAAAACTGAAAAATGAAATTGATATTTATGACCCGCCGTATGCTCATTTCGGCGAAAAAAAATATAAACAGCTATTCAAAACAACAAAAAAATATCTCAAAAAACGGTGGTCCTATTTTTGCCATATACAACAACTTAGAAGCTCTCCCACGACAAAATACCGCTTAATGGGGTGGAATACCTTTGTCTGGGAAAATGACGGCGCGGGCTATTGGTCTGCCACTGGTTTCGATGGTAAAAGATGGGGAGGAGATCCTTGGGATGATACGGATGGTAAATCCTCGAATGAAACAACTTTATATATCAGCGATGGAAAAATAATAGAAAGTCGACGCTGGATTGGCGTAAAAACGGGACTGCGGGACAATGCCCTTTTCCTGAAAGCACAGGATTTGGCAGAAAAAGACTCCAAAAAAACAGCGCTGCTCTTGTTGTTAAATACGGATATTCCTAATATGGTTGCCCAACCGAAAGAGGAAAAAATGCAGGATATTATTCATAAAATAGTCTATTTGACGGAGCAGGGAGAATAAATTATGATGAAAAATCGATCTTTACTTTTACTGATTTTGATCGCGTCAAATTTTTTATTTGCTGATGTCTATAAAGTGAATCAGGATGTTTGTGCTTTCTTGGGAGGAGATTGGGAACTTGTTGCAGATTCGGGGCGATGTAATGTGGCAGTTGTTTCAGATTCAGAGTACGGAGAGGTCCTGAAATTTACCGCGAAACCACATACTTGGGGTGTCCTTAGACAGAAAATAACGGGATTACAAACAGGCGAATTGATTCAAGTAGAAATGGAAGTTTTTAGTTGGGCGCCTAATATGAATGCCCTTATCAGTTCCGGTTTTCTTTGGGGGGATGCCAATCCGAAAGGAAAATCATACAAAGTAAATCTCGCTGGAAATGGTGAATGGCAAAAACTGAAGTTATCATTGCGCATTACGAAACAACCCGTCTCTTTGGGAATCGGCTTTACAAAACGAGAGTTTCCGGTTTCTATGCTCATAAAATCAATAAAAATAAGCAGAGAAAAAGTCGTCTTGCAGAAGAGTATCGCCGCTGCAGAAAAATTGAAGGTGAATAAAGATCTTCCGGAAATAATCCGGCAGTCTTTTTTGGAAACTCAAAATTCTTTGATTCATCTAGGGAAAAAATTGTCTGCCTGCAACGGAGAGGAAGCGATCCTTACGGCTAAAAAAATATCCATGGAGTTGAAAAATATGGAACAGATGTATGTCTTGGCAGATGGAACCCTAAATCCGAAAATAATAAAAGCCGTAAAAGGCAAAGCAAAAATACAAATTTTTAATGCCCGTTTTCCTCATTCAGTGTGGTGCCGTGTGATTTGTAAACCAAATACCGGCGTTCAATTATTTCAAAATGATGGGGTGAATTCTTATCCTCTCAATGAGGCTGATCTGATTCTAATACCTATGAATGCCTCCAATAACTTAGAAATAACTGCACCTGCGGGTAAATATGATATAACGCTGCAACCTCTTGATTATATTCAAACACCGGTAAAAAAGTCTTTTTCGTGCCTTTTCTAAGCGGGAAAGAGTAACGTTGCAATAGGGATGAAATATGCTTGTCACTGCAATTTAAGAGATTTATCGTTCCCCGATATTATTCAATGCCAAACTCGTGCTCAAGCGTCGGATAAAGAGGAAGCTCGTGCTTCCGATGTAAACGCTTATATTATATTTGGATCGTTTTAATAGGAATTAAAATAGAAGCAATACGAATCTAAATGGAAGTAAAATTATGAATTATTCAGAAAAAGTAAATCAAAAAAACTATCTCTACATATTGCGCCGAACTTTGCCATTATGGAGCTGGCGAGAAAACCTTGACGAATTGGTGGAATATTGTCGTGAATTCCAGATCGATGAGGTCTGTGTAAAAATTGATACGGGCACTTTTACGCATTATTTTCCAGATTTTGAATGGCTTAAAAATTATCAAAAGATTTTAAAGACCATCAAAAAAGAACTGAATGAGATCGGCGTTGAATATTCGTTGAATCCTAATGTTACTCAGGGACATGGCGACCGCGGACGTAATATCCATAAACAACATCCGGACTGGCATATGATTACGGGCGCAGATGGAGCAGAATGCACGGACTGTGTTTGTAACGCTTCTCCAGGCTGGCGAAAATATTTTGCCCGCCAATGGACGTTGTATGCGGAAACAAAACCGTCCACAATCTGGATTGAAGATGACGCCCGAACTTTTAATCATGGTTCTGTAAAAGCGGGGTGTTTTTGCGAGGAGCATATTCGCCGCTTTAACGAACTCTATGGCAAAGATATGACACGGGAGGAAATATACCAGCAATTGACACTCCCGGGAAAACCCACTGAAACTCGCCGACAATGGCTTCAGTTGCTAGGTAAACTTTCCTGTGAAATGGTCGAACTGGCCGAGAAAACCGTTCATGCAGTGTCGCCTGAAACAATTGTGGGCCTGATGTCTAGTGGCCCGGAACGGCATACAATGGAGGGGCGTAATTGGCAAGAAATTGAGCGTAAAATAGCAGGTCCAAACAAGAAACCCGTTTTGGTCAGACCGCCGTTGGGAAACTATCGTGAACATAATCTTGTGCCACTCATAAACACCGCTGATATGCCGCGTTTGGTTCAATGTGCGTTTGGGCATCCAACGATCAAAGAAGGTGAGATAGAAAGCTATCCCTATTCTACCTATTCTAAATCGAATAAATTTCTCTATTTGCAAAATAGTGTTGCAATGGCGGGGGGATGTAATGCTCTGACTTTAAATTTATTCGATCATTGTGGCACGCCGATGGCTGTTAATCGCGATATAATGGAAGCTTTACGGGCGATGAAACCATTCCTAAGCGGCATTAAAGAAAAAAGGATGCCCGGCGGAAAATACCAGGGAGTGCGCCTTTATTTCAATCCGCAAGTCGGGGAAGTCTGTGAACTCGAAGCAGGGCAAAACCAAATGAATTTTAGCAGCGATGTTTTGGCATGGAGAACTGTTTTGCAGTCCCTTGGATTTTCTGTAACATTTGAGGACGCCGCGGTTACGGCTTTGGCAGGACAGGATATTCGAGCAGCTTCCGCTGCTGAAATTAAGGCAATATTAAGCAAAGCTGTTCTGCTTGATTCGGTTGCATTTAAAACTTTATGGGAAATGGGATATGCGGAATATCTAGGAGGAACGCTGGAAAGCTCCTTGAAATTGGGAACAACGCTGCCATTGGCAGGGGAGCATTTTTATAATACCGAATTTGGCGGACGGAAAAATCATTACTTTTCGCTCGCGGTTCATAAAAATTTGCCATTGTTTACAAATATCAGACAATCTGCGGATGCGATCGAAATCAGCGAAATTGTGGATCCTGATACGAAGCGCTTGTTTGGCGGGGCTTATCTTTATAAAAATAGCCTCGGGGGAAAAATTGCGGTTTGCCCCTTTGAATTGGGAAAAATGAGCGAGGGATTTTTGGATCCGACCCGCAAAAAAATGCTGTATTCTATGTTAAACTGGATCTCCGATCATAAAATTCCATTGTTTCTGCAAGGAGAACGACAAGTTTTACCACTGCGCTATGACGGTGAAAATGATTCGATGCTCGCTTTTTTTAATCTGTCTCATGATATGCTGGAGGATATCTTTGCTGAAATGTATCTTGGTGACCGGGAAGTAAAAAATGCACAGTACCTGACCCATGATGGAAAATGGCTCGATTTTAAAAACCTGCAGTCCACATCCGAAAAACTCAAAATCAAAATCACCCGTTTAATGTTCGATCAGCCGTTGTTTTTGTCGATTCATTTTAAAGAATGATTTTATAATTACGCGGTTCCATAAAGTGCGGAGTCTAATTTTTTTAGGCGTCTATTTCGCGCATCCGCGCTTTTACATGATGAAACTGACGCCTTACCATAGGAATTAAACAGAGCAAAATAAGGGCACTTGCAAAAAAGAGAGCCCGAATCCCTATAATACAGACGATGGTGCCGGCTAAAAGATGACCGCAAATGGCTCCTACTGATCGAAAAGTGGTTGCCCAGCCAAACATCGCTCCTTGTTCTTCTTTTGGTGTCATGCGCGCAAGCCACATATTCCATATTGGACCAAGACCCGTAATGAAAAAAATATACCCAAAACGCAAAGGCATTACCGCTAATATGGATGTCATAAAAGAAAAATCACCGCTGCTGAAGTGAATTATGTGACGCGGAATGTCTTGCAGAAACCATGGTATGATGGCAATGCCTAATACAAAAAGGATGGCGCTGATGATTGAAAAAAACGCAACCCTTTTAGAATTCTTATCCGCTAATTTTCCTAATATGACACCCGAAAGCATCGCACCGATGCTTCCCATGCACAAAACCCAACTGGTCCATTTCGCCGCACCCGGAATGCCGGGACCGCCATTTAACATTTCAATATAAAGTGGAAATTGCGAGTAATCAAGCATCCGCGCCGCATTGGTGACTGTGGTAATAAGCAATATCCCGAGAATGGGGTACAATTTGATCCACGTCTCTTTTGGATAAAAAGATCTTGCTTTTGAATGGACCACGGCCTTGGGGCGTACAAAGCACTCTTGCGCACCGAAAAGAACTAAAAAACCAGACGCAAATAAGATGATGCCCGCAAGCTTAAAAGTACAGCGATACCCTAATGTAGTTGCCATCAGCCCGCCTAAAAAAAGGCCGCCCATCTCTCCTGAAAAACAAGCTGAACTCATGGCGCCTAAAACAAAACCGGCACGCTCTTTCGGGGTATTTATGATGGCGAGAGTCATACAAGCGCCCATGACGCCAGTAAAGATGCCCTGCATAAAACGCAACGTAAGAAAGGCGCTTATAGTATGGGTAAAGCCAATGGAAAATAAAATAATACCACCGCCCCAGGTGGCACGTATGACCATTGACTTTCGCCCAAATCGATCCGATAAGGTTCCCCAAATCGGTGCTAAAATCGCCAATGATACACTCGACAGCGTGGCTGCTAAGGCTGCATAAATTTGAATCTTCTGCTCGGGGGCAACCCCAATGCATTCCCGAAGGAAAAAAGGGGTAAATGGCAACGATAATGCAAAGCCACAGCTGGATAGAAATTGCGTTATCCATAATACAATTAAGTTGCGTTTCCAGCTAATATTTTTCATAGATATCATTTCATGCTTCTTGAATTTAACGGAAGAAGCGATGGGCAAACATTAAAACAGGCATAAACTCATCGAATTATTCGGAAAAAGTCTAAGTCTTCTTTCCGTAAAAAAGCCAAGAATTAAATTTTACGGAAAGAAGAAAAATAGTTGTCTGAATTTAAGTGAAAAATCGCCTATTCTATAAAAGTGAGTTGATTTATTTCACAGTAATTGCGAATGAGATTCAAGTTATCGCCGTAAGTCACAATGTAGTGCTGCCCCATAACATTTTGTAAAAAGTCTTCGGATGATTTACCGAAGCATATTTCGAGGCTTGGCAGTTGCGGAGCTGGCGGTGCCCAGCCTGCTTCTTCCCATACTTCTGGCGTTTTTGCCTCGGCTTTTATTGCGTGAATAACTAAATCGCCTTGGACCTGCGCTAAGCGAACGAGAGTGACTGTCCCCGTTTTGACTTTCGATACATTCAAAAGGCCCTCCCCAAAACTGCCGAATGCATTGGGCATTACGGTGACTTTGCCGTCAACCGCGGAACCTGGAATATAATCGGGAACACCCATTAATGCCGAGTCTTTCGTAAATTCATAGAATTCCATGTAGGCGGGAGATACCCCTGTGAGATATTTCATCAAAAGCTCTGTAACCGCTCCATAAGAATCATTTTCAGGAACAGTGGTGATGTCTTGTAAATCGTGCAGAAGGGTCAGCGCACCGGCTGGAGCAAAATGCAACAGCTTTTTCACACCATCTACATCGCAAAAAGAAAAGCCATCATAGGAGCGCTCCTCAATTTTCTTCTGAAAAGCTAAACAAAGCTGCACTGAATTTTCGAGGGTGCCGGGCTGTGGCTCGCGGATAAAATTCCAACTCTTGCGAACTTGCTTGGATATTTTTTCAATTTCGTCTTTTGAAATGCTCTGCATGATCTGCTGAATCTCCAGAAGATCAAAATGCTCGATCTCGGTGCCTATTTTTCGTTTTAAAAGAGCGCCATCATAAAGAGTGCCGTATAAACGCATGTCGCGATAGCCATTCATGCCAATGAGCGCATGATGCATCTTTGCAGTTGCAGATGCGGCTTTTAAATAATCGACGGCTTCCTCAAAACGAGGCTCGCTGTCTTTGTAGTTGACTAAATACTTGAAATGATAGCCCATTTCCTGCATGGGCGCGCGCAGGGCGGTGGAGCCAGCCTGATCGGCAGTGGTTACAAAACGATTTCTCTCGCGCCAGCCACTTAAACCCCATACTAGGATCGGCTTGTGCTTAAAGGGCTCAATGACTTTTATGACTGCCCATGTTGGAATCCAACCAGCAACGCATACAACAAGAGCGTCTAAGTTGTAATTCGATAACTCGTCAACAGCACGCGCAGCCTGCTGTCCTTTCGGATCATCACTTACGGGCGCAGTTTCTATAATCTTCAGCCCGCGTTTGCGCAAGGCGGAGGCCGCTGCCTGACAGCGGTTATCAATAAATTCACGCGGGGTGTTGACTTCGCCAAAACCGACGAAACCAATACAGGATTCGTTTTTTGTGTTTTTCATCATGATCCTTTGAACGTTGGTAATAATAAAGAATTTAATTTTTGATAAGACGAATAATAGGCTGAATAGGCGTTCGCATTCTTGCCAGGCAAGACTTTTCGGGCTGTCTTTACCATGTGCTTTGTCGCTGTTTCAAGGTCCGGATATTCGCCGGCGGCTACCGCCGCAAGCATTGCCGCCCCGAAGGCCGTTGCTTCGGAACAGGCCGTAACGGTCACGGGAAGATTCAGTACATCCGCTTTAATCTGAAGCCAAAGCGGACTCTTTGCAGCACCGCCAAGGGCGCGTAGTTCACGGATGTCAAGACCAAAACTACGTAATGTTTCTATATTGTCGCGTAGTAAATAGGCGACAGACTCCATAATTGCCCGCGCCCAATGCCCCTGTTTATGTGCAAGAGTAATGCCGTATGCCACACCACGCGCATGGGGATTGCAAATCGGGGATACCGCACCAGCACAATGCGGAAGCAAAACCAGCCCTTCACTTCCGGGAGGAACGGCAGCAGCAGCAGTGTTTAGTTCTGGATAATCGATTCCCGAAGTAAATTCATCGCGGAAGTGCTTTAGCAGCATTCCTGCTGTGGGTGCCCATGGGAGAAGTACAAAAGAACCTCTCTCGGCACCTAAATAGGTACTTATGCGCCGTTCTTTATCATAAATTAATTTTGGAAAGGCCGCGCATAAAGCTAGAGTGCAGCCAGTTGTTTCGGAGACAAGACCTTTGCCACCTGCACAACCGCAGCCTAAATTTCCGCAAACGTGATCTAATGGCGCACCTACCACGAGCGTTCCGGGGGACAGAATGCCGTTATCGGATTGACATTTGCCTAAAACGGCACCGACATCGCCTAATTTTGGCAATTGTTCTTTGCTTATTTCCAGCTTTGTTAGCATTGCAGAGTCATATTCTTGGGTGCGGATATCGTAATATAAAGTAGAAGGAAGAAGCCCTCTGCAAGTACGATATTTGCCCGTTAAATGCCAAACGATGTAATCTTCCACCATTAAGTATTTCGCGGTCCTTTGAAAAGCGTTCGGCTCATGGGTGCGGAAATGCAAAATTTTTGGGGCGGGCCAGCAGGGCAGCATTTCGGTCTGACCGGATAATCGAAAGAGTTTCTCTGTGCCAAATTCTTTTTCTAATTCAGCGGCTTCTTTTTTGGCACGATTATCCAGCCAGACAATTGCTTTGCGCACCGGTTTGCCGGATGCGTCTACCATGATCAGGGTCTCAACTTGACCGGTTACAGCAATTCCACAAACGGTCTCCGCTGAAATTCCAGCTTCGGTAAATGTGCTTTTAATGGCAGCACAGGAGGCCTGCCAATAGACTTCTGGATTGAGCTCAACAATGTCCGGCTTGGGAGTCTCTAGGGTGTATTCTGCCAAGCCAGCGCCGAGTTGTTTGCCCGTCTGATCGAAAACAACGGCCTTGACGCCGGTTGTGCCAATGTCTAATCCTAAATAATTCATGTTACTTAAAAAGTTCGTTGATGGCTTCTACGGTTGTATCGGCTAATTTATAGCCGCCGTCTGAACCGACTTCACCATTGATAATGCAGCCACCATAGCCGCCAAATTTTTCGGCTTCTGGGCTTGGTAAATATCCGACTGGAATATCTGCGCCGATGGCCAGTTGAACTAAAAAGGTCTGCTTGGCAAGACTGCGCGCCTTGATATTTTGACCATAATACAAATAAAGCTCAAAGGGATTGGTGGCAATCGCTAAATCTCCTAATCGGACAACACTCATGTCAAAATGAATATTTGGCATTTCATCCTGGTCTTCGTAGCGATAAAGGACTGCCTGGGCATTTTTAATCTGAACAAAATGATGCAGTTTGCTGTCATAAGGCCCGTGCCCATCTATTTTTTCATTGGCATGGGTCTCCGCGCAGAATGCTTCAAAGGCTTCTTTCTCGGGTTGAATGGCAATTAATCGCGCCAATTCTGCTTTGGTGTTGACGTAATCTTCATAGGATGCACGACGACGCGGCAGAGTCACTAATTGGCTTTTTACGACAAATTTCGGCGCGTAGTCAATGGCGTTTGTTTTTGCTGCTCGGACGGCATTTAATAAGCGGTCCGCAATGCAGGCGACACCATCAGCATGCCAAAAGTCGGGCCCAGTAGTATAATGACGCACAAGATCACGCGGTGATTGACAGCCAGCGGGGCTGATTTGATAAATGGTATGAAAATCTTCGCCGTATTCTTCTTTCAGTAATTCACGGGTTGCACCGGCAAAATCGGAGGATATCTGATAGGTTGATTCCATTGTCTGGGAGGGACAGGCTACATTTAGCAGCATCCCCGTGCGTTTTCCCTCAGCGTTATAGGTGAACAGCATCTCGACGCCGGAATCTTCGCCGGCTTCCATACCAATAAAATCACGACGCGTTGTGTCGCCATACATCTCGGCTTTTCCAGTACTATAAACAGCACGACGGCAATGTCCCACGCGGGCACTGCCGAGTGCAGAGGCAATTCCGCCTGGCTGACGAGAATGCCAAGCATCCACAAAAGCCCTCGTGACAAGGGGGGTGACAAATTCAATATACTCATTTGCCGATAAAACATCGTCGTGCTTCTGGTCACGCCATGCGGCATTTTTCTTTACTTGCACTTTTGCAGACGGCGCACTGTGAGAATGAATCGCATTGATAAAAATGTTTTTGGGGTTAATCTCCGGTTCCATTTTTACGACTTCTTTACGGATTAAATCATGGAACTTTTGATCCATGCCGACATTATCCATGGATGCGGTTAAAAAATGCTCCTTACCACTGCTGAAAGCAACTGCGGTAAGTTTTAATCGGGAATGGATCTTTTTTGTCAGTCGTTCATAATATTGACCATTCAGCGAAATAAATTTATCGGTTTTTGGCGTGATATCTACTTCGCCCCAGCCAATCAACAAATCGTTACTCATAATAAATCCTTTTTTTTGATGGAAAGAAAAATGAAATAAAACAAAATTTAAAAAACTACGTATTAAAATAGATGATACTTTTTAATATTGAAGACTTCGAATCTAAATTTTTACCCATGTGTGGTTTTTCGCCGATGTCCGCACATCTTCCATTAATTTCTGAATAAAAATTCCCTGGGCAAGTGTGGGGCCCTCATTTTTTCCTGTATAGACTGAATTTAGAAAATGGTAAAGGCAATGCATGTGTCCCCGTAGCCAACCCATAGAGGCTTTCGGAGTGGGAAAACCGGCCGGCTTATCATAGCGCTGCCCGCAGTCAATGGCTTTCCAGCCATGCTCGCCGCCAAGTGGCTTGTCTGTATTCTGACAGTCATAAAAGAATAGATGATGCAGATCCATCGGAACTACTTTGAGGGCGCCTTTGCTGCCGTTGATTTCAAAATGAATTTCATCTTCGGCACCTGTTTCAATTTTTGAAGCCTCGATGATGCCGGTTGCACCATTTTTTAATTGTACCAGCGTTTGCATGTTGTCTTCTGCTTCTACCGGAACGCGTATTGATGGATCTGCCACAGACGGCCTTGTGGAATAAGCAATATGCGTGGAGGCGGTCAGCTGGTCAAAATCGCCAAGTAAAAAATTCATTAAATCAAGAATATGACTTCCCATATCTGCGATAACACCCCCACCGGCTTCTGCGGATAATTTCCATTTTAGTGGCGCATTGGGATTCGCGTTTCCAGAATGCATGTACGCACCACGAAATTCTAAGATGTCACCAATGCGGCCTTCTTCAATCAACTGTTTGGCGCGCAGCATCGGCGGAAAAAAACGATTTTGAAGCGTCATCTGGGAAATGCCGGTATAATTTTTCAGGGCTTCTTCTATTTGCAAGGCTTGCTCAAGTGTCGCGGTCAGCGGCTTGTCACAGTAGATGTGCTTTTGATTCTTGATGGCTGAAAGAAGCGCTTCACAATGAAGATGATTCGGCGTACAAATGTCAACAATGTCAATATCCGGATTTTCGGTGATTTCATGAAAATCGGTGACGGCATATTTTGCACCAGTCAGCGCAGCACCCTTCTCAGCGGTACTCTTCCGTGAGGTGCAAACATGCGTAATCTTACTGCAAAATTCCTGCTGGTCATAAAAAAGAGGAAGGTTGAGATGACTGTACGCATGAACCTTCCCTATAAATCCAAAACCAATGATGCCGACTCTTAATGTTTTCATTCTGTCTTTTTCTCCAAAAAATCCGGAATAATACGGCCTTTCCATTTTTGCTGAAAAGACCGTATTATTTCTTCGTTAACCTAATAATTCGCGTTCGGTTTCTGCAATAGATTCTTCAATAATGTCCATCCCTTTCATGGCGACTTCATTCGGCATGACAATGGCAGGACTCATCCGCAGAATGTGGCCTGCTGGTACCCAGGCAAGACCCTTGCTGAATGCTTTCTGATAAACCATCTTGCCAGCTTCGTCATAGGGCGTTTTCTTGATTTTGTCTTTGACCAGTTCAACACCAAGCAGGCAGCCCTTGCAGCGGGTGTCACCAACAATTTCATATTTGGTGGCCCAATCCGCCATGCGCTGTTTGAAAAGCACTTCCAATTCACGGGCGTGTGCTAACAGGCCTTCTTCTTCAATGACTTCAAAACTGGCCAATGCTGCCGCACAAGCCATCGGATTGCCACCGTAACTGGTGGATGCGCTAATCTTGTCGACGGCTGCTGCATACGGTTCACGAACGGCCATGCAGGTAACTGGGAAGCCATTGCCAAAGCCTTTGCCCATGGTAACAACATCCGGCAATACATTCCAATGATTCATGCAAAGATAATCTCCCGTTCTGCCCATGCAAGTCAATACTTCATCCGCAAACAAAAGAATATCGCGCTCATGCAGAAATTTTTTCAGTTTCGGAAAAAAATCATCCGGTGGCATTACACTGCCGCCCCAGCCCTGAATGGGCTCTACGACAAAGGCCGCAATATTGCCGGTTGTGGCAACTTTGATAAATTCATCATAAAACTCTAAATAACGATCCGTGTCAATCGTGCCGTCCGCTTTTACCCACATCGGACGATACATATTCGGCCGAGGAACGAGATAAAAGCCTTCTGGACGAGCCGCACCGCTGTATTTTGTCATTTTGGCTAGGCCGATAGAGTGACCACTTTTGCCGTGAAAATCCATGAAACAACTTAAAAATTCATATTTGCCGGTGGCTGCGCGGCATGTACGTAATCCAGCTTCTACTGCAGTAGTACCGCTGTCATACAGCTGAAAACAATTTAAATCACCGGGCAATACGGTAGCCATCTTTTCCAATAGTCTTGTTTTAATTTCAGTTGTGAAATCATGCGCATTCATTAACTGGTGGGCATATTTCGCCACAGCGTCCGAAATCTTGGGATGACAGTGACCAAGAGTGGTTACATAAATACCACTTGAAAAATCAATGTACTGATTTCCGTCAACATCTTCCATCATACAGCCCTTACCACGCTCAAAAGCAACTGGAAATAATCGTACCTGACCCGAAAGACCACGATAATACTTCTTGGCACGATTGTGCATTGCTACACTTTTCGGCCCCGGTAAGTCTTTCGTTACAATACGTGGCATATTCTTTAAATCTAATTGATACGGTGTCGGATCATACGTTCCCATAATTTTATCTCCTGTTTGTGTTAAAAACTAACAAAAAAGAACTGTTATTTTTCTAATATAGGTGAAATGTGGTGAATGTCAAATGATTTTTTTTACAATACTACTTGACATTATGAAAATAAATGTTATTTTATAACAAAATCTTTCATGTAGTCTCAACCAAAGGGAAAAAAATGCGGGAACGGCAGCAGCGTTTAATGAAAATGTTACATAGTGGCGGTGTGTTGATCAGAGATGTGGCTCTTGAATTAGGGGTTACGGAAATGACCATTCGCCGGGATCTTCGTTTTTTGGCGCAGAAGCATCTGGCGATTTTGACGAAGGGCGGAGCGGTATTGCAGCCGCCGATCGATGTGAATAAAAATATAAATAACGACATTGTTGAAAAACAGCTGACGATTGCGCGCGCTTTGTATGAGCGGATCATGCCGTCATCGGCAATTTATTTAAGCACTGGGGGCACAACGCTGGCGTTTGCGCGTGTTTTGGTACGTCTTAATAATTCCCCGATTACCGTTGTTACAAATTCTTTGGCGATTGCAAATACACTTTTCCGAAGTTGCTGTAAGGTTATTTTGCTGGGCGGCGAATTGCGAAGCAATTCTCCGGATTTAGTCGGTCCTGTCGCGGAGAAGAATATTGAAAATTATCATGTTGACTGGTTAATTTCGGGGTGTGATGCGGCGTTGTCGGATCAGGGGTATTATACTTCGGATTTAAATTTATCTCATTTAGAGGAGAAGTCTCTTCATATTGCCGAGCACGTTGCTATTATTACATCAAGTTATAAATTTGGTCATAAGTCTTTGACGCGTTTTGCGAAAATACAGGATATTGAGCTTTTGGTTACCGATAATGCTTTGTCTGCTGTTGATGAGGACAACTTAAAGGCATCGGGCACGGAAGTTATCCGGGTTGTGAATGAAAGTCAAAAAAACAATTTGGTCTGAATTCTCTTTTTTCACTTAATACGCGTCGCTCTTTATGCGGATGCATTTAAAGACGGTAAAAAAGAACGCTTCTGCTTTTGTTCGAAATGATCGGTATAAAGCAGAAGCGTTTTTTTTTGTTTTTGGTGGGCTATTTTAAGACTGTTTTGGGAAGCGGATTTTGTTTGTGCGCTTCCTCCATGGTATAGACTTGACGGCGAACTTGGTCAAGTTTGATTATGCGTTCGGCATGATGAACTAATACATCATAATAGTTGTTGTAAATTCCGGCACTGAGTCCTTTGTAGCCGGATGAATTGGATTCAGAATTATCAAATTTCCATTCTTTTTCAATCCAGTTCAATTGCTCGCTGCAGTATTTGCGATGGTCGCTCCAGGGTTTCCAAAAGGCCGGCCGCGGATTCTTATCGGGCTCAAAATATTTCCATTTCAGGCCGTCTGGCCCGCCGGTAAGCCCGCCATATTCTGCCTGTATGTTGTACATTTCGCCTTCTGGATAGGCCTGTAAAGAACTGATTTGTACTTCAATATTGGGATGCCCCGGCCCATAAAGTGTCAGGGTGCAAAAGTTTTCGGCGTCGCCGCCTAATCCCTGATGAGCTGCTGCCATGCGGCAGAACACATTTGGCATGCCTTCGCCAAAAAGGACAATGGCCTGATCTACTGGATGCGGGCCCGTGTTGTAAAGATTTCCGCCTAGCTGGTCTTGGCGCGTTTGCCAATCCCAGCGTCGGGCAAAACTGCTCCAGTTGGAACGGATGCAGATGATTTTTCCCAGAACACCAGATTGAATAATTTCTTGCATCTTAATGAAAAAAGGATAAAATCGCGAATTTTGATATGGCAGAAATTGGCAGTTATTTTGATCGGCGAGCGCAGTGATGGCATCAAAATCTGCCAGGGTGGGCGCGCTTGGCTTTTCACCGATGACGTTGAATCCGTGGGATAAGCCCATTTTAGAACAGGAAACATGAAATTTGCTTGGCGTAGCATTAATGAGTAAATCAAAGCCACCCGCTTCAAGCATGGGCTCAAAACTCGCATAGACGCTGCAGTTGAAGTCTTTTGCCGCATCCTGGCGTCGTTCTTCTAATGCGTCTGCAATCGCGATGACTTGGAAACGCGGGTCGGTTTTGAAATAAGCGCCGTGGATGTCACATCCGCTTCGCCCATACCCTGCAATTGCAACTTTAATAACTTTGTCCATTTTTTTTTGCCTCCCTTTTTTTATAAATTGACGGAATGAAACGAACGGATTTTTTGTGATATTTTCTTTAAGTGTCGCCATTGATTTTCTGCGGAAAAAGCAGTCGCTGAATTCCGGTACAGGTATTGCCGCAGGCAATTAATTTTTCAAGATCCTGTGTGCCGATTTGTATTAATTTGTTGTAATCTTGGATAAAGCTTGTGATTTTTATCCCCCAAACAGTATCCGGATAACTATTATCAAAATCATTATAAAAGTGTGTTTTCCCCCATTGCCAGTTCAGGGTTTTTGCTATTTGCATAACGGCGCCAGTATGGTATAAAGAATCTGAAAAAATCAACCGCGGCTGGTGCGGCGGAAGTAACGCAAATGATTTTTTTAATTGGGTTATCTTTTGGGAAAAAGAATCCTTAAGATAAAAAATTTCATAAAACTTTTTAGCCGCGCGACAGGCATCGGTGAACCCCGAAAATCGATCATTGCTGGGCATGGATTCT
>JBAYAV010000025.1:0-17328 GCA_041669565.1 Lentisphaeria bacterium | reverse complement strand
CGTTCCTGTCTGGCAACTGCTCGGCGGTCAATTTCGCGATAAGATTCGCCTCTACTGCGACACCGATTCGGAAGGCGGCGGTCGCGATATGGGAAAAGCCTTAAAACAACGCATGGAACAAGGATATACTTTTCTAAAAATGGACCTCGGTATTGAATTGCTAATGAACGTACCCGGTGCCCTGTCCGCTCCACTCGGTTTTCTAAAAAAAATGCGCGACTATAAAAGCACTGTTTTTTCCACGCCGCACGGTTCCATTGATCCACGCGCAATGCGTGGAGAAGCTTATGACCTTTTTAATACCGCCCATCCTTTTACGGGTATTCATCTTACCGAGATCGGCTTAGATTATCTCGAGAACTACATGGCCGATTGTCGCAAGGTTACCGGTTATGAAATTCCGATCGCCATTGATCACTTGGGACATATACCACTGGAAGACTGCATAAAATTGGCCAAACGTCTCGAAAAATTCAATCTTGCTTGGATGGAAGATCCCATTCCATGGCAAATGACCCAACAATATCAGCGTCTCGCGGCATCTACAACAACGCCTCTCGGCACCGGCGAGGACATGTATTGCAAAGAAAGTTTTCTGCCACTGTTACAATCTGGAGCACTTGCCGTTGTCCATCCGGATATTCTGACAGCCGGCGGCATTTATGAAACCAAAAAAATTGGCGATCTCGCCGAAGAAAATGGCGTCCAAATGTCGCTGCATATGGCCGAAAGTCCGATCACCTGCCTAGCCGCAGTCCATACTGCCGCTGCCACACGCAATTTTATGGCGCTCGAAATTCACAGCGTGGATGTTCCTTGGTGGGCAGATTTGATAAAACCAGCTCTCCAAATAAAAGACGGCTTTATCGATGTACCGAACACACCCGGACTGGGAATTGAAGCACTGAACGAAGAATTGATCCATGAAAAACTGCATTCGGACTTTCCGGTCGCTTGGGAAGAAACTCGTAACTGGGACAAAGAATGGGCTAATGACCGCCGATGGTCCTAAAACGTCCGCACCACAAGAACACAAAAGATATTCAATAGACTTTATTTTGCATTTGCAAAAGTAGATAAGAAACGAACCTATAAATCAACAAAAAAAGGGAAAAAAATGCCATCACTTAGAGATATGCGCGGCCAGACAAAAGAAGCCGGCTTAATGAAATTAGACAAACTAATCGCAACACGTCAAAGAATTCCAAATTGTAAACTTCCAATTCCGATCAAAGAGCTATGCGAACGCTACGAAAAACTCTACACGGGATGCATTAATGATGTTATGCGTGAATTATGCCTCCTGGACCAAAATCTCCCTAGCGATATTATGCCCTTACGCGATGAAATGACGATCTGCGGCGAAGCCTTTACCGTAAAAAGCGCACCAAATTGCATGATTGAAGGCGAAATGACCTTCCGTGCTCAAATGCTCGATGATATGAAACCAAATGGACTCGTTGTCTGGGATACATCCAGCGATGTAGAAGCATCCCTCTGGGGCGGAGTGATGACCGCAACCGCAATGACCAAAGGAATCCGCGGCGCAGTGGTTGCCGGCGGAATCCGCGATACCAAACAAATTCTCGAACAAAAATTTCCGCTGTTCTATCGCTATCGCACATCCAATGGCTCGCTCGGCCGCTGTCAGATCACACACTATCAAGTCCCGGTTAAAATCGGCAAAGTGACCGTACGCCCCGGTGATATTATTTTTGGCGACATTGATGGCGTGCTCTGCGTCCCACGCGAAATTGCCTACGATGTTCTGCTCCGCGCGGAAGGCGTTGAAAAAAATGAAATCGATATTTTTTCCTGGGTTCACCAGGGCGATAGTATCGCTGAAATAATCGAAAAAGGCGGCTATTTCTAAAACAGGAACCATGCGAATGGCACCCCTTCCGTGCCTTATGAACCAGGCAAACTGGAAAAACGAATCGCTGGTTCACAAGGCCGAAAGAAATATGCTTATAATTTTTTATAAAAGGTAAAAAATGACAATTCAAAAATTATTCAGCCTGCAAGGAAAACGTGCCTTAATCACAGGATCGAGTCGCGGAATCGGACGTGCAATCGCGAAGTCTTTTTCCGAAGCCGGCGCAGAAGTAATCGTCCATGGCAGCCGTTCTTCGGCACAATTAGATTCTATTGCCGAAGAACTTCACGCTGAAAAAAGAACGGCAAATCTTGGGAATCTAGATGAAGTAGCGGACCTGATAAAAAACTGCAGTGCACCAGATATCCTTGTCATGAATGCATCAATGCAAAGTTATATCGAAGTCCAGGACTTCAATTATGAAGAATTCGAAAAAGAATACCGCGTCAATTTAGCGGCCAATTTTGAATTCATCAAAGCTTGGGTTCCATCGATGCAACAAAAAAAATGGGGCCGTCTTCTAGCAATCGGCAGCATTAATGGAATTCGCCCCGCCGCACGACTTTCTATTTACGGAACCACCAAAGCCGCCTTTGCAAATCTTATTTACAACTGCGCGAAACAATATTCGCACTATGGAATTACTGCCAACACCATTATTCCAGGCGTTATCACAACCGATCGAAATACCGAAATTCTAAAAAACAAAGAAATAGTTCATAAATTATTAGATATAATTCCGGCGCATACTTTTGGAAATGCCGAAGATATTACCGGCGCGGCACTACTGCTATGCTCCAATGCCGGAAGATATATCACCGGCGCAAATATTAATATCACCGGCGGCATGGAACTGTAAGTGTTTCTCGTACAGAGTATTTTCTATCTTCCAGACAAATATTAGGATCGCAAACAAATCCATCCAAGCCACCATCTCCATTGCTTGAAATTAATCCTCAAGCAATGAGTTGGTGTTATTCATTATTTTAAGCCGTACTGGCCTCCAGAATAATTTGTACCCGAATCTTGGACTCATGAATATCACTCTTTAATAAGGGCGGAAATTTATAATCACGAATAATCTCTAACAACCGCTGTGCCGCCTGATTCATCGCTGCCGAATTTGAACGCGTCTGTATCGACGGTAAAATCATGTTTCCATTTGCTAAAATAATCATCGAAATAATAACAGGTTTTGGAACAGTCCGGCCAAGCTCTCCCCTGCCTGGTCCAACTTTCTGCCACAGTGGCTGTAAAATAGGATTGATCACTAAATCCGCATAATTAACAACCTTTCGCGCAACCGCACTGCTGCTAGAATCGTTTTTAGACGATGTAAAATCCTGCAATGTAGGACTCTGCGAGGTGCTTACACCACTATTTAATCGACGCCTTATTTGTGATTCGGTTAAAGCATGCTGATTGCTAGGGACAGTCGAACGATTGTTATTCTTTACTGTTTTTACGCGCGCCTGCTTTAATCTTTCCGCTAAAGTAAGCTTCTTTTCCGGCTTGGGTTCCACTACTCGCTTAGGCTTTTCTACCACTTTAGGCTTTTCTACCACTTTAGGCTTTTCTACCACTTTAGGCTTTTCTACCACTTTAGGCTTTTCTACCACTTTAGGCTTTTCTACCCGCTTGGGTTCCACAACAGGTTCGGGTTCCACAACAGGTTCGGGTTCCACAACAGGTTCGGGTTCCACAACAGGTTCGGGTTCCACAACAGGTTCAGGTTCCACAACAGGTTCAGGTTCCACAACAGGTTCGGGTTCCACAGCGGACGGTTTATCAGCCTGTTCCTGTTTTTGAACAGGAGTTATCACTGATTTTGGTTCAACATTCACCATTTTTACATGGATGCTCTCTATCTTTTTAGGCTCTGGTATAATAAAACCGGCAAGCACTAAAGCAATAATGAATACGAAATGAATCGCAATGCTAACGAAAGAGGCCCAGCCACTGCTTATTGATTTTTGTTTAATATCTTTGGAAGTCATATTTTGATTTTTATCTTTTTTATGTTCTTCCTATAATATACTTTCGAACCACCAAAAACAACAAATTTAAATCAAAAAAAAGCAATATTCGATTTTTCGAATATTGCCTTGTATTTTTATATCAGAAATTCTTATTATTTTTCAACAGGCTTCGCCGATTCAGTTTTAACTGGTTTCGCACTTTCAGTTTTTACCACTGGTTTAGCAGTTTCAGTTTTTACCACTGGTTTAGCAGGCTCAACCTTTACGGTCTCTTCCTGTGCATATTTTTCAGCAACACTCTTTGCATTACGGGAACGGCCTTTAACAGTAGCTAACAAAAGAGTTGTACCCATAAAAATAGCAGCAAGCCAAACGGTAATTTTAATGAGAGCACTCGATGCTCCAGCACCAAACATCGTTTCAGTCATTCCACCGCTGATCGCGCCAATTCCACCGCCGCCTTTGTTATTCTGAATCAAAATCACAACAACTAATAGAAGAGACGAAACAATAGAGATAACGGCCAAAGATACTGTGATAAATGCATACATATTATTTTAACTTCCCTAATTTCAATCAAATAAAAATATTTTAAAACGTTTGGCTCTTAATATATAATCAATATCCTATATTCGCAACTCATAGCTAAAAAAATAGTACTATTATTTTTAGTTTTACGATCTTTTTTCCTTTTTTAATGGAAAACATACAAAAAAGCCGTATCCAATGCAATAAGAGGTTTTAAATATGGATACAAGTTTTTTTTGCATGGAGGAAAATCTTTTCTGACCATTTTTGCACAGCCGTGCAAGCTCTATACGTACAAGTCTCCCCAAAAGCATATTTTTTTCTGTCATACTGCAGATTCTTATTCATACTGCAAAAGTTTTCCCGCTACAAATACAGCCTTTACACGCCCCTTGCATTGCTGGCCATCATACGGGCAATTTCGGCCTTTGGATTGAAATTTACTTACATCCAACACCCACTCTTCCTCGGGATCAAAAATCGTCAAATCCGCAGACGCACCCAGCGCAATCGTTCCAAAATTCTTTCGATGCAAAATGGCCGCCGGACCCGATGTAAAAAAGGACACAAACTGCAACAACGTTAACTTTCCGGAATGATAAAGTAGCGTCAACATTAAAGACACGGCAGCTTCAAGCCCGATAATTCCAAAAGGTGCTTTTAGCATCCCCTGCGCCTTTTCAGCGGCTGTATGTGGCGCATGATCTGTCGCAATAGCAGAAATCGTTCCATCAAGCAACGCCTGAATCAACGCCTGGCGGTCCGTTTCTTCCCGCAATGGCGGAGCCATCTTAGCATTCACGCCATACCGCTCCACAGCCTGATCAGTCATCATTAAATGATGCGGTGTTGCTTCACCCGAAACTGGCAAGCCCTCTTTTTGGGCTCTTCGCAACAACTCAATCGAACCAGCGGAGCTCAAATGCTGCAAGTGAATACGACAGCCCGTCTCACGACATAGATCGATATCACGCTTTACAATACGCTCTTCCGCCACTCGTGGTTGCCCAGGCAAGTGCATTCTTTCCGATACCGCCCCCTGATGCATCACTCCCGGCTTCGAATACCGATTGTCCTCGCAATGATCGACAATAAGAAGATCTTCTTTTGCAGCACGCTGCATCGCCAAACGCATCACTGAATCATCCTGTGGAGTAGAACCGTCATCGGTCAACACCGGAATACCCAGCTTGGCCAAAGCCGAAAAATCCGTAAGATCACGGCCATTTCGCCCCAGCGTAATGGCTGCCGACTGCAATACATGAACAACCGCCCGCCCCGTCAGAGAGGCCAAAAAAATCTGATAGCGTTCTGGCGTATCGATTACGGGTACCGTATTAGCCATAGCCAGCACGGTTGTAAAGCCACCCGCGGCAGCGGCATTTGTAGCGGAAACAACATCCTCCTTCTGAGTCTGTCCAGGATCCCGCAAATGAACATGCATATCCACAAAGCCAGGCGCTGCTGCCCATCCATGTAAATCAATTGTTTCGTATTCTTTCGGCAATTGTTCCGGCAATATAAATTTTCCATTGTGAATGGCTAAGCAGCCCCGATAATCAAGGCCTTCAACCGGATTCACAATATGAGCATTTTTTAGTAAATAGGATTTTTGAGACATTTTTTTCTTTCTTCAAAAAGGATATAAAAAAACAGATAAAATTTCAATCTTATTCTACGACAAAACAGTCTGTTTTATCCGGTTCACGAAAAACAACTCTAATATAAGTTTTTTAGTAAAAAAAACAAAGTGAACACAGAAAATGGTTTATATTATTAAGCTAACACATTAAAACAACTTTCCCTGATTTTCACCCTTAAAAAAACAGGTACAGATATGTCAATCACTTTTTATAATACTTTACATCATCAAGAAGAAGAATTTATTCCACTCGTATCCAATAAGGTTGGGTTATATACATGTGGTCCCACCGTTTATAATTATGCCCATATCGGCAATTTTCGTTGCTATGCATTTGAAGATATTCTCAAACGGACACTGCTCTTTGAAAATTATGATGTCAATCATGTCATGAACCTGACCGATGTCGATGACAAAACAATCCGTGGGTCCCAAGAACAAAATATACCCCTGAAACAATTCACCCAAAAATACAAAAATGCTTTCTTTGAAGATTTAAAAACACTTCATATTCTTCCAGCCGTTACTTATCCCGCAGCAACAGAGCATATCGGCGATATGATCAAACTGGTTCAAACACTAATGGATAAAGGGATTGCCTATCAGGCAGAGGACAAATCCGTCTATTTTTCCATTGCAAAATGGCCCCAATACGGTCAGCTGGTTCATCTCGACCCCGAACAGATGCGCACCGGCGTGCGTGTAAAAATGGACGAATACGCCAAAGAATCCGTCGCCGATTTTGCCCTCTGGAAAGCATGGGATAAAAATGACGGCGATGTCTTCTGGAATAGCCCATGGGGCAAAGGCCGCCCCGGATGGCATATTGAATGCAGCGCCATGAGCAGCCGCTATCTCGGAAAAACCTTCGATATTCATTGCGGTGGCATTGACAATATGTTTCCGCATCACGAAGACGAAATAGCCCAAAGTGAAGCCGCAAACGGCTGCAAATTTGTTCACTACTGGTTGCATTGCGCCCACCTGATGGTCGATGGCCAGAAAATGTCAAAATCAGCCGGGAACTTTTACAAACTTCAGGATTTACTAGACAAGGGCTATACTGGCCGTGAAATCCGCTGGGTTTTAATTGGCACGCATTATCGTCAATCCCTGAATTTTTCCCTCAAGGCATTAGAAGATGCGCGGGTATCGTTACAGCGTATCGATGCATTTAAAACAAGATTGCAAGACGTTGCTACAACGGAAGAAAAATGGGAAACAGATCCCCTCGCCTTGAAAAAAGTAACCCATCATGCCCTCGAATCCTTTCGTGCGGGAATTACGGCTGATTTAAATATTTCAGCCGCACTAGCCGCGCTTTTTGATTTTATTCGCGATATCAATCGCATGCTAGATCATCATGCGATCAATGCCGAAGATGCTCAAAAGGCTCTCAGCACTCTGGAACAATTAGACACCGTCTTAGCCGTCTGTACACCGGATCCATCCGAAGGCATCCCCCCCGAAATTATGGAGATGGCACAAAAACGGCAAGAAGCGCGTGCGGCTAAAAATTTTGCAGAATCCGATCGTCTGCGCGACAAAATCAGCGACTGCGGCTTTTTAGTAGAAGACACTCCAAAGGGCCCGCGTATCATTCGTCAGTAGTATTTTCGGAGACCGTTCTCTTTCGTTCTATCAACGGGCTTCTTTTGTCGGCAGTCAAAACAGAAGGAATTTTCAAAAATGAACAACCGTTTTTTTAGCATCGTCCTTGGATGTATCTTGCTTTCTTTTCATTCCGCCTATGCTTTTTGGCCTTTTTCTTCTGAAAAAGAGACCAAAACAACGCCGACAACAGAGCAAGAACTTCCAATCGGCTCCAGCATTCCAGCGAATGTTTTTCCACAAAAGCAAAAAACAACATCAAAGCCCAAAGAAGAAAATAATATATCCGTAGAACACCTGCAAAAATTAGCCGATAACGGCAACGCAAGCGCGATGGTAGCTCTGGGTAAAATTTACTTCGAGGGCGTAGCAGAACAAGAACAAAATTTTAAAACAGCCTTCGATTATTTCAAAAAAGCCAGCGATCTGGGAAACCCGAAAGCAATGTTTAATGTCGGTATCTGCTACCGAATGGGACTCGGCGTAGAAAAAAACGAAAAAACTGCCACTAAATATTTTTACCAATCCGCCGATGCGGGTGTCCTTCCTGCATTGCATACCGCTATTATCCTCTCTGAAAACAACCAAGACCCTGTACGCACTCTGCGCTATGTAAAAGAACTAGCCGCAACCGGAAATGAAAAGGCTATGTGCAAAGCCGCAAGCTATCTACAGCAGGGAATCGGCGGAAAAACAAACCCCCAAGAAGCTGCACAATACCTGCTCGCGGCTGCTCACAAAGGATACTCCGCTGCACAAGTACGACTCGCCGACTGCTATTACAACGGCAATGGCGTACCCCGCGATTATCTTGAAATGTTTAATTGGCTATCCCTCGCTGCACAAAACGAAAATGCCGAAGCAGAAACAAAATTGGGCTACTGCTTTCTAAAAGGCATCGGCACCGCTAAAAATCCTGAAATGGCAGTCGTATGGTTCAAAACCGCAGCCGATGCCAATCATCCGCTCGCAATGATCTATCTCGGAGACTGCTACCTCACTGGAAATGGCGTCAGCTACAATACAAAAACCGCGTTTGATTATTACATGAAAGCAGCGAACCTCGGTGATTCTGTTGCACAATACGATGCCGGCATGATCTATGCATCCGGCAATGGCGCCCCGCAAAGCAATGAAAAAGCACTGGAGTGGCTGACAAAATCAGCCGAGCAAAAATATGCCCCCGCAATGGTTCAGCTTGGAAAAATTGCCTATTATGGATTCGACGGCAAAAAAACAAAACCAGAAATAGAAAAAGCCCAAAATTGGTACCAAAAAGCAATCGCCCTGCAAGAACCCGAGGCTATGGTCGAAATGGCACAACTACTACTCCATAAAAACCAACAAAATGACGGCGATCAAAAAGAAGCACAAAAATTACTGGGACAAGCGGCAGGACTGGGAAATCATCGCGCCCTTGCACTCTATGAAAAATACTTTACGCAAAAAGAACAGAAGGAACTAAAATGAGTGAATTACAAAAAGATATCACGGTCAGAACATTGGCCAAAATGAAAAAAAATAATCAAAAAATCGTCATGATTACCGCCTATGATACCCTCATGGCACAATGGGCCGAAAAAGCGGGCTGCCCCATGATCCTTGTCGGCGATTCCATGGGAAATACCGTCCTCGGCTATAAAAATACAATACCAGTCTCCCTCGAAGAATCCCTGATCCTAACCGCCGCAGTCTGCCGCGGACGCGAACACGCCTTCGTTGTCGGCGATATGCCTTTTATGAGCTACCAAATATCCGATGCAGAAGCAATTCGAAATGCCGGAAGATATATCAAAGAAACCGGCGCAAATGCCATTAAACTGGAAGGCGGTGCCGGCGTAGCACACACCATCAAAGCCCTTGTAAATGCAAGCATCCCAGTCATGGCGCATATCGGCTTAATGCCGCAGTCCGTTCTCAAAGACGGCGGATACCATATTCACGGCAAAGACGACAAAGAAGCCGAACAAATCAAAAAAGACGCATTGGCAGTACAGGAAGCCGGCGCATTCTCCGTTGTTTTAGAAGGCATCCCCGCCGACTTAAGTAAAGAAATATCCGAAATGCTGGACATCTTCACCATCGGCATTGCAGCCGGCCCAGACTGCGATGGTCAAGTACAAGTTATCACAGATGTGTTATCCATGGGCGGGGCATTTATCCCCAAACATGCAAAAGTATATGCAGAAATTGGTAAAATAGCCACCGAGGCTCTACAACAATATTGCAAAGAAGTTGAGGAAGGCATTTTTCCAAAATAAAGGAAAAGTTCAGAAAAGATGAAAATTTTACGAAGTATCGAAGACACTCGCGCCACTGTTCAGGCGTGGTATAAAAAAGGCGAAACCGTTGCCCTCGTCCCAACCATGGGATATCTTCATCAAGGACATCTATCACTCGTTAAAATCGCGAAAGAAAATGCGGATCATGTTCTCGTCAGCATTTTCGTAAATCCGACGCAATTCGGACCGAATGAGGACTTTGATAAATACCCCCGCGACTTTGAGCATGACGAGGCGCTATGCAAAGAATCCGGCGTAGACGGCATTTTCTATCCCACCAAAGAGCTGATGTATGCCGAAGATCATTCTACTTGGGTTCAAGAAGAAAATTTAAGTAAAACACTCTGTGGCGTTACTCGCCCTATTCACTTTCGCGGTGTTGCCACTGTTTGCCTAAAGCTGTTCAATATTACCCAATGTCAAGTTGCGGTATTTGGCCGCAAAGATGCCCAGCAAGTACTGATTATTGCCCGCATGGTCCGCGATTTAAATGTCCCGGTTAAAATTATCAAAGCACCATTAATTCGCGAAGAAGATGGTCTTGCCCGCAGTTCCAGGAACAAATACTTAAGTAAAAGCGACCATCAGCAAGCATTAGCACTTTCACGTGCCGTTTCTAAAGTCAAAAAACTGTTTGATGCTGGGGAATGCAGCAGCAGCGTCCTCTTAGATGCCGCTCATTCCGAAATTGATCCATCCGGTGGAAAAATTGATTATGTCGAAATAATGTCTCAGCGTGCCTTGCGTCCAATTGCCACTATTACGGAACCGGCATTACTGGCCGTGGCCGTAAAATATGGAAAGACGCGTTTAATCGACAATGTCTTCTTAGAAATTTAATACATACGAAATACAGGGAAATTCTATGTCCGTTTTATTATCAGGAAATCAGGCAATCGCCCGTGGAGCTTACGAAGCAGGCGTAACAATTGCCACAGGCTACCCCGGAACACCATCCACTGAAATACTGGAAAATCTAGTCTTGCATAAAGACGAGGTTTACTGCGAGTGGTCCCCCAATGAAAAAGTTGCCATGGAGGTTGCTACTGGCGCAAGCCTTGGCGGAGCCCGCTGTATCGTCACCATGAAACACGTCGGCTTAAATGTTGCCGCCGATCCACTGATGAACTTATCCTATATTGGAACAGAAGGCGGCTTGGTCCTCTGCGTTGCCGATGACCCCGGTCAGCATTCTTCTCAAAACGAACAGGATACCAGACAATATGCACGACTCGGCAAAATTCCGGTTTTAGAGCCATCCGACTCTCAAGAATGCATCGACTACATGAAAGCCGCCTTTGAAATTTCTGAAAAATTTCGCACGCCGGTTATTTTACGGAGCACCACCCGTGTCAGCCACTCCAAAAGTCTGGTGGAATACAGCCCTCGTCAAAAGAGCCCGCTGCCCCTAGAATTTATAAAAGATCCGTCACGCCATTGTCCGTTGCCTATTTGGGGACGCCCCATGCGTAGAGCCGTTGAGAAACGGCTCGGAGATTTAGCACAGGCGGCATGCACATCGCCGCTGAATCGTGAAGAAATGCGCGACACCAAACGAGGAATTATTACTTCAAGCATCGCCTATCAGTATGTCCGTGAAGTCTTTCCAGAAGCGTCCGTTTTGAAACTAGGCTGGGCCTATCCATTTCCAGATAAGCTAATTCTTGATTTTGCCCAAAAAGTCGACCACGTAGTTGTGATTGAAGAGCTTGACAATTTTCTAGAAGAACACGTCAAAGCTCTCGGCATCGCATGCGATGGAAAAAATGTAGTGGCCGCTGTGGCGAATTGTCTGTTCCTAGCTTAGAAAAGACCAAAGCGCTGCTGGATCATACCGAATACACTGTGCCAGCTGATGTACCCGCCGCAAACACTTTACCCGCTCGGCCGCCCGTCTTTTGTCCCGGCTGTCCGCATCGCGCCATGTTCTATGCCTTAACAAAATTTGATGTCATTGTCACTGGTGATATCGGCTGTTACAGTTTGGGCGTTTTTCCGCCTTTAAGCCGCACTGATGTCATTCTGTGTATGGGTGCAGGAATCACCATGGCCCACGGTTTGCAAAAAGCAGGAGAAAAACGAAAAATTGTCGGCGTCATTGGAGACTCCACCTTTTTTCATTCCGGTATTACTGGCCTGCTTGACATCGTCTATAACAAAGGCGCAGCCACTATTATTGTAATGGACAACCGCACAACAGCCATGACCGGCCATCAAGACCATCCTGGAACGGGTCGCACTTTAATGGGAGAAGCAACCATTGCCGTTTCCATTGAAGCCATCGGCAAAGCCTGCGGCGTTCAGCGTATTCGTGTTATCAACCCCTACCATTTGGATGAAGCACACGACGTTCTGGAAGAAGAATTGAATGCTGATGAACCATCCCTGATTATTTCGCGCGCACCGTGTCCGTTAAAAGAACACAAGCCCGTTGGTGCACCCTATCATATTGATCAAGCCAAATGTAAAAAATGTAAAAAATGCCTCAAACTAGGATGCCCCGCCATTGAATATCAAGACGGCATTGTCAAAATTAATACGCATATGTGTGCCGGCTGTGATATCTGCGCACAAGTATGCCCATTTGACGCCATTTCACAATAATACTGTTCTAGCATCGGAAACCTCTACGCATGCTTTTTTTTATAGGAAAGACAAATGAATCATAAAACAACCAGTATCGTATTAGCTGGAGTCGGCGGACAAGGCATTCTGCTTGCCAGCAAAATTATCGGGAAAGCAGCCATGTCCTGCGGACTGCAGGTAAAAGCGAACGAAGTCCATGGAATGGCTCAGCGGGGCGGCTCGGTCCTTGCCCAAATTCGCTTTGGCACTGAAGTCTATAGCCCCCTCGTTTCAGAAGGAAGCGCCTCGGTTCTTCTCTCCCTAGAAGCCATCGAAGCAATTCGCTACAAACACTACCTCTGTTCTGATGGATTAGCCGTGGTATCCAAACAACGCATTATTCCTGTAACAGTTTCTTCCGGAAATGCAGTCTACCCGGATGTCGATAAAATACTGCCCACTCTATTTCCCAGACTCATATACATCGACGCCCTCACCGAGGCCGAAAAACTCGGAGAATCACGCGCCGCAAACATCATCCTTCTAGGCCACTTGGCAAAAGCCCTGCATTTGCCCCTCGATGCCTGGATGGACGCCCTGAAAGACTGCATCAAACCAAAAGCACTTGCCGTAAATCAAAAAGCATTTCAACTCGCATTTTATGAAGCCTAAAATAGAACAAAACAAAGAAAGAAATTCCATGGAAAAATTACAAAAAGCAAAATGGTTCAGCCCCAGACGCGGCCCCGTTGTACTAGTCATTATGGATGGCGTTGGCTACGGAAAATACAAAGACGGCGACGCAGTCGCCGCTGCCAGCAAAATAAACTTAGACGAATTGTGTGCCCATTACCCACACACAAAATTAAAAGCACACGGCACTGCCGTGGGACTGCCCAGCGATAATGACATGGGAAACTCCGAAGTCGGTCATAATGCCATGGGAGCTGGCCGCGTCTTTGATCAAGGCGCCAAACTGGTCCAAAATTCCATTGCATCCGGCAAAATGTTTGAAGGCAAAGCCTGGAATGAAATTACCGACAACGTTCTGCAAAAAAGCAGCACGCTGCACTTTCTGGGATTGTTTTCAGACGGCAATGTCCATTCCCACATCGATCATTTAAAAGCCATGATTGTAAAAGCAGTTGCCAAAGGCATTCAAAAAATTCGCGTTCATATTTTACTGGACGGCCGTGATGTCGGTGAAACATCCGCATTAGAATACGTCATTCCCTTTGAGCAGTTTTTAAAAGAACAACAGGCAAAAGGCTGCGATGCCCGCATCGCCTCCGGCGGCGGCCGAATGAACATCACAATGGATCGCTATAATGCGGACTGGACGATGGTGGATCGCGGCTGGAAAACACACGTCCTCGGACAGGGAAATCAATACCCGGATGCCCAAACAGCCATTGAGAGCATTCGTGAAAAGACGGGCGCTATTGACCAGGATTTGGAGCCCTTTGTAATTGCGGACAACGGCACTCCTATTGGCACAATTGAAGACGGCGACAGCGTGATCTTCTTTAATTTCCGCGGTGATCGTTCTATTGAAATCACGAAAGCATTTGAGGATGAAAAGATAGAACAGTTTGATCGCGTCCGCGTTCCGAAAGTCTGTTATGCCGGCATGATGGAATATGACGGCGACTTGCATATACCGCATCGTTATCTTGTCAGCCCTCCAGCCATTGATCGCACCACTGGCGAATATTTATGCGCAACAGGTCTTCGCACATTGGCTTGTTCCGAAACCCAAAAATATGGCCATGTGACCTATTTTTATAATGGCAACAAATCGGGCAAATTTGATGAAAAGCTTGAAGACTACGTTCAAGTTGATTCAGACGTCATTCCATTTGAACAGCGTCCATGGATGCGTTGTGCACAGATAACGGACACGCTACTGGACGGCATCGCCAGTGGCAAGTATGATTTTATCCGCTGCAATTATCCCAACGGCGATATGGTTGGGCATACGGGTGTTTTTCAAGCGGCACAAATCGGCGTTGAGACTGTTGATTTATGCATCGGGCGCTTAAAGAAGGCGGTAAAAAAAGCTGGCGGTATCATGATTATCACAGCCGATCACGGAAATGCTGATGATATGTATGAACACAAAAAGGACGGCAGTGTAAAAACTGAGAATGGTATTATCAAAGTAAAAACAGCGCATTCCTTAAATCCGGTTCCATGCATTATTTACGATCCGGAATACAAAGACGACTACAGCAAAGAGCTCGTCTCCGGCTTAGGCATCAGTTCCATTGCTGCAACTTGCATGAACTTGATGGGCTACGAAAAGCCTGCTGATTACGATGCGAGTATTATTACTCCCCGCTAATTAGCAACAATAATAGATCAACAAAAAGAGCGCGGACCAAAAAATATCCGCGCCCTTTTTGTTTTACTACAGCAGTATTTCATCCAGACTGTATGAATAAAAAAAGATGAAAGTCATATCCTATACAATATATGAAACGCACATGGAATCGTTTGCAAGATTAAATACAAAAAATGGGCGCGCTTGCTTTTTCTGTTTGCATACTTTTTTAAAAAAATAATTATATTTCTATATTGTTCATTTACTGTAAATTAATAATCCGGTTCTTTTAATTTAAAAAAGCGCCTTTCAGGAAGTATAAAATGAAAATCAAAGTATTAGGCTCAGCCGCCGCAGAATGCATACCAGCAATTTGGTGCGAATGCGATATCTGCAAACAAGCACAAGAAAGAGGCGGAAAAGATATCCGCCATCGCACATCCTACTTAATTGACGATGACACCTTAGTCGATTTTGGACCAGATGTCTTCTCACAAAGCCTCCATTTCAATTTCAGTTTTCTAAAAATTAAGCGTATTTTATTCACGCACTCTCATAGCGACCACTTAAACCCAACCGAACTAAGGTGGCGGAAACCAGGCCTTTCAGTCGTATCAAAATCATTAAAAATAATGGGCGGAGCAAGTGTCTTTACAACAGAAATCAATAGAATGAGCACTGTTGGGCTATGGGATTTTAAACAATTGCAACTTTCTCCCATCTTATACGAACACGGCAAAACGATTGTAGACGGCGACCTAAAAGTCACCCCCCTCAATGCATGCCACGATCCAAATTCCACCCCATTTGTTCTGCTTATCGAACGCAATGGCAAAAAACTTTTTATCTGTAACGATACGGGATTCTTGCCCGATGAATCATGGCAATTCTTAAAAAATGCGCAAATTGATTTTGTCTTTTTAGATTCTACTATGGGCTTTTCACATCCGGATGCCGCATTCGGACATATGGGCGTTAATACCGTTGTAAAGACCCACGATAAATTACTACAGATCGGCGCTCTTAAAAAGAAGGCTCCCGCCTATATGATTCATTTCAGCCATAACGGCAAATGCCTACATGCCGAGTTAGAAAAATTTGCTTCTGCCCATAGTCTTCATGTAGCCTATGACGGTCTAGCCACAGAAATATAAAGCAATGGAACAACAACACTTTTTAAAAATTAGAACCAATCACCAAATTCAACACTTTTTGGCATACAAAAAAAAGATTGAATAAACGCGCTTATTGCAAACCACCTTAACTCTATAAAAGAAAGCAGTGAAACAAGTGTTTTGTACATAAGCGCCTAACAACAAAAAAATATACGTGTTTTATACCACGGCCCAAAAGCTTTATACTTTAACTAGGAGTTATTCCTATCAATAAGAAAAGGATACTCCTATTTCTATGAATTGGCATCATATAATTTTTAATTCATTCTTAAAATCGGGCAAATTATTAGTGTGAATAGAAATCAAAACGAATTCCAATTCATTATCAATAATGGGCCCATTTTTATTGTCCTTGACAATAGTTGTAAAACAAATACTTTTTATAAAATATATTACGGGAAACAGAACATTTATTTCAACTAATATTATAGAGATCTTTTGTTTTCGGAATTGTTTTTTTAATAGCAAGAGTTATATTTTTAGGTTGTTCGTTTACTGGAAATTAACAATCCAGTTTCTTTATCAGAAACAGCGCCTTTCAGGAAGTATAAAATGAAAATCAAAGTATTAGGCTCAGCCGCCGCAGAATGCATTCCAGCAATTTGGTGCGAATGCGATATCTGCAAGCAAGCACGAGAAAGAGGCGGAAAAGAGATTCGACGTCGCACATCCTACTTAATTGACAATGACACCTTAGTCGATTTTGGACCAGATATCTTCTCAAAAAGCCTCCATTTCAATTTCAATTTTCTCGAAATTAAGCGTATTTTATTCACGCACTCTCACGGCGACCACTTAAGTCCAATCGAATTATTATGGCGGAAACCAGGCTTTTCAATAGTATCGAAACCATTAAAAATAATGGGCGGAAAGAATGTCTTTACAACAGAAATCAACCAAATGAGCACAGAGGGGATATGGGATTTAAAACAATTGAAGATTTCTCCCATCTTATATGAACACGGCAAAACGATTGTAGACGGCGACCTAAAAGTCACCCCCCTCAATGCATGCCACGATCCAAATTCCACCCCGTTTGTTCTGCTTATCGAACGCGATGGCAAAAAACTTTTTATCTGTAACGACACGGGATTCTTGCCCGATGAATCATGGCAATTCTTAAAAAATGCGCAAATTGATTTTGTCTTTATAGATTCTAATTGTGGCTTTGCACATCCTGATGCAGCAATCGGACATATGGGCGTTAATACCGTTGTAAAGACCCGCGATAAATTACTACAGATCGGCGCTCTTAAAGAAAAGGCTCCCGCATATATGATTCATTTCAGCCATAACGGCAAATGCCTACACACCGAGTTAGAAAAATTTGCTTCTGCCCATGGTCTT